>JAIEMR010000069.1 GCA_019751935.1 Alphaproteobacteria bacterium | reverse complement strand
AGGTGCTCCTCTTAAAGAATTTGTAACTCCCAAAACATTTTTAACTTGCTGCAAGGGCATCATCCCAAGATTAGCCAACGGATCACGAACTTCCACAACTTTTGCAGCTGCTTTCATGCTGGCTCTGCTTGCTTTTATGGCTTCAGCTTGCGCTCGTACACGTTCAAAGACGGCAGCACGGTCTTCCGCATTCTTTGTGGCTCTATCTGCTCTATCTGCTACATCAACCAGATGACCTAGTGGATTCGTCATTCCTGGGCCATCTGCGAGATGCTTTAAACCAAGCATCGCCAACATACCAGCCTGTGGCATTCCAACCAGGGCACCATCCATGCCGCTGCCCCCTCCAGAGACACTTCCGTCCGTAAGGGTCAAAGGTGGTGCTACAGGAAGCTCAACTTCCTTATAACCTGCCTCTTTATCTGCAATCATAGAAGGTACATGTCGCATATCAAGAACTTTTCCTGCCTTTGCTGCAACTCTAACCACCTCGTTATGGGCTTCATTATAAAAGCCTTTCAATTCTTCCACCAACATATTTAAATCCGTCAGACTTTGCTTTAAAGTCCCTAATTCGTCCAGTTTAACAGATTCCCAAACTTTCGGAGTTTGTAAGACATGGAACTGGCGTGCAAAGGCGCCATGAAATCCTCGTAAAGTCTCGCGAGCAGCAAATGATGCTTGTAAAGGAGTGATCCATTTTGGATTGCCTTCTAAGCGTCGCTTCAAACTATCGACTTTTTGTTCTGCTGAACGAAGGTCATTTTCTAGATCATTAAGCGTTTGATCATAGCCCGAACTTCCACTCTTACTTAACTCTTCTTTTCTTGCTTGTACCTTTAGGAATCGCTCTTGAAAGAGAGCTTCTGCCACTGGCAACTCACTTAAAAGTCTAGTTTCTTCCGCCTGAATTGCTGCTACGGTAGTACCTAGATCATGTGTTTCTAAAAGCCCAAGAAAGGCTTGATCATCTTTGATAAACTGACTTAATTTGTTAATATGTTTTTGAAATGGATTGCTATCGCCGCGTTTTGCCTGAAGAATAGAGGTAATTTTTTCCAAATGGCGCATTACCTTGTAAATATCAGAAACAAGAACCTTCTCAACAGCGAACATCGATTCATGCACACCCGCTACAGGAAAAGCTTTATCTTCTATCCCCAGAGTCGTGACATAATCAGAGCATAAACCTTGTAGATCAGTAAAAGCAGGCATTACTTTTCCAATATCATGCCTGAAGGCTTCAGCAAGGGGTGATCCTTCACCCAATAAAGTCAGGATATTATCAATAGCTATTGCGATTGTATTAACAGCTGTAAATAACGTACGTTTCTCTGCTGAGCTTCGAACGCTTTTAGCTTTATCGTGAACCCTTGTGGACAGTTCTTGAAGTTCTGTTACCAAAGAACCATCATAAAAACGACGAAGTGCGTTTAAGGTTTCAAATATCCCGTCTTCTGATTTATTAGTCAAACCTTCAAAAGGATTATAGACGGGATTGAAAAATTCTAAGAATGTATACACGCGTTTAAGTTGTGCTCTGGGAATGGGCGTTACAGAAATTAAATTATCAACTTCCTGAATTTCCATGAGCGGAATTGTATTTCCCCGCTCTTTGGCCTTTTTAAATGCCACGCTATCAAAAGTGTTTTGCCTTGTAGCAACGACTACATTAAACCCATCACTGTCAAGATCAGTTGCTTGCCAGCCACCACCTTTCTCATCTTGAGTAACAGCAACTGCGCGAACTGCCACACCCAGGCTACCACCATTTTGACCAAGAAGGGTCAACTGACGGTCTAGGCTGTCTAAATGTTTTTGAGCTTCTCTTACTTGTGAATCTGCATCCCTTGCTTCATGTGTGCCCTTTTTCCTATCAGCTTCATTCATTTTAAGTGAAAGGGTATATTTTGCATTGTGAAAGCCAAGAACTAAATTTCTTGCTGAAGCGTCAGAGATTTCCCTAATGTCTTCAGGGATTTTATTTGCTCCTATAGATCGGGACCAATACGAGGCGACATCAGCAGTACGGACTCTCTCAACAAGTTCATATCCCGCGGGGTCTATGCCTACCATACTTACAGCCATTGGGCTACGCGTCGTTAAAACCGAACCAGAACCACCGTCCCCGCGAACGGTGACTGCCGTTGATGAAACTGCCTCGGACGGGTCCATAGCATAAACTGCACTTAGGCATGTGGTTGCCAACAAAATTCCGAGAGTTTTGGTATATTTTTTCATTTTAATAACCTTTATATTATCTTAAATTTTTTGGAAAGTGGCCACTTTTGATTTGCTGTAATTCAGCCAAAACAGATGGGTCAGAAATAGAGCTTGTAATTTCATCAAGCAACTCGAGAAGGTTAAAATCCCCACCCTTTCGTTCAGAAAATGTTTTTAATGTCATTTTGACACCAATTGGAATTCGTAAATAATAGGAAATCTTTGGTCTTTTACTTGGACTTGAAACGGTAGCTGTAAGTGAAAAAGCTTCTGGAGATGCTTTTTTAAAAGTCAACCGACCGTTATTATCAGCATAGGTTGTGCTCCATGTAATTGGAATAGGCAGTGGGTTCACAAATTGAGATGATAGAGAAACAGAAACGTTTCCTTGAAGAACCTCTGATTCCCTACGGCCCTTGCTGTTAAAATTTGTCCGAAGAGTTTTTGATGCATCAATTTCCCCATAAGCTGGTAAAAGCACGAAAGCATCATCGGGTCCCTTTAAATCCGGTAGGGATGTTATCACAATAGAATGGGTGTCTGAAACTGATGCTACAATGGAACATACATCATCAACAGACTGTGTATTGGCAGGTGTTTTTATGGTTCCGAGCCCCATAATATTCAAGAAACGAGGACCAGCTCCGTCGGCATGAATTTTACTTGGCTGTACATCATCTGTTCCATATAGAAAAGATCTTCCGCGTAAATGCTTCAGGTGAATTTCGGCTGGGTTAAAGTGCACTTCTGTAGCATCTACAGCGCCTCCTGTCCCACCAACAGCCTTTCTAACTGGTAGAAATTTTGCAGCGTATGTGTCTATTTTCCCAATGGCTTTAACTTTATCTCTGCCAGCTAGATACCATGCTCTGTCTGTAAGCGCTGAATTGTTGCCTTTTAACACGAGCATGGCGGATGTTTGGATATGGCTTTTCTGTGCGGATGATAAGCCACCAGAATTATATATTCTCTCGAATTCTGAAAGTATTCTAGCGAGCTCAGCGCTAGGCATTTGATATCCTATATTAAGCAGCTCACGCGCCATCTCTTCTTGTTGTGCTGGGGTGGCAGCAGCTTGGCGCAGTCTAAAAGCTTTACCTTGAATCATTGCAAGTAAGCCAGTTGTTTCGGCATTCGTAATATTCTGATAGAGAGGATTTAAAGAATTTAAAAGCCCACGACGTGATTTACCGATAACATCGAGAATTTGATGGGGATTCAGTTTTATACCACTGTTCTGTGTTTTCCAAGCAGCAGCTGTAGGATTGCTGAAAAGATCTAAAGAGGGGGGAGCAACATTTTTAACAAAAGGTGCTGTTACTTTTGTGGGTAAACTTGTACCAGTTGAAGGTCGAAAGGTGGTAGGAGCTGCCAGCATTTCATTAAAATCTGCTGGTACATCGCTGGTATAATAACTGTGAACAGGGCTTAAAAATAAAAACCCTAGGGTCACTAAATAACACACAATTTTGATCATGGGGGCATCCTTACAATTAAATCTATATTTATATTATGGAGAAAAATCTTTATAAAAGATTAATTTTTAGAAGTAAAGATAAATTTATATAAGGATGTTGGATAAAGCAAGGCGCTGCTTGGACTTGAGGTGGGGTGTTTTTTTTACTATAGAAAGACCAGTATTAAATGATAATAAATAACCCCGTCATCACGAGTCGCCGTCAGGCGACGTGGTGATCCAGCGGTTATTTTGCTAGAGAGACTGTTTTTCTGAATGGCCACGCAACTTCTTTTGCTCACCATTATGAATGGTTAATTGTCTTTCTTGCATCGAGCTCAGGTTATTTAAGAGCTTTTCGTAAAAATCTCAAAACCGTTAGCTGTTACCCCAATGCTATGTTCAAACTGCGCGGAAAGAGAGCGATCGCGCGTCACTGCTGTCCAGCCATCTTCAAGAATTTTAATATCATATTTTCCAGCATTTACCATGGGCTCAATTGTAAAGAACATGCCCTCGACAAGTTCTAACCCAGTGTTAGGTTTGCCATAGTGAAGAACTGTGGGGGGCATATGGAAAATTTTACCAAGCCCATGACCGCAAAAATCACGTACGACTGAAAAGCCGTTCCGTTCAACAAAGGACTGAATGGTGTGACCTATATCACCTAAGGTTGCGCCAGGGCGGACAATTTCAATGCCTCGCATCATGGCCTCAAAGGTAATGTTAATTAACTTTTCGGCTCTTATGCCAGGTTTACCAATGGAAAACATACGGCTGGTGTCGCCGTGCCATCCGTCAACAATAACCGTGACATCGATGTTTAAAATGTCGCCATCAATCAATTTTTTTTCGCCCGGAATACCGTGGCATACCACGTGATTGACTGAGGTGCATATGGATTTTGGAAACCCTCTATAACCAAGCGGGGCAGGGATCGCTTTATTTTGAATAATGAAGTCGTGACAGAGGCGATCTAGCTCAAGCGTGGTAATTCCAGCTTTTACAAAAGGCGTGATGTAATCAAGCGTCTTAGAAGCTAATTGCCCAGCCTTTCGCATCCCTTCAAAACCTTTGGCATCATGAATAATAACCTCATCCGATTCTTCATCGTCATGATCGTGCTGACAGTGTTCACCATGTTCATGGTGATGATTATAAGGGTTAATCATAATGCTGGATTCCTTTCAAAAAAAAACCCCGCATAAAACGGGGTTTTAAAAATACGCTCACAAAAAAATTAGCGAGAATAAAACTCGATAACCAAATGTGGTTCCATTTGCACAGGGTAAGGCACATCCGCTAATTTAGGTCCGCGAATGAATTTGCCTTTCATGCTTTTATGGTCAACTTCAATATAGTCTGGAACATCGCGTTCGCCAGATTGACTTGCAATCACAACATTCACGTTTTCCTTCATGCTGCCAGTAAGTTCAATTTCATCACCGTCTTTTAGTCTGTAAGACGCAATGTCAACGCGATGACCATTAACCTTAATATGACCATGGCTTACCATTTGACGTGCAGCAAAAGGCGTTGCAACGAATTTCATACGGTAAACAACTGCATCTAAGCGGCGCTCTAGTAAATCGATCATATTTTCTGAGGTATCACCACGAAGACGAATTGCTTCTTCGTAAATTTTGCGGAATTGACGCTCACCAATATTTCCGTAATAACCTTTCAATTTTTGCTTAGCACGCAATTGAAGGCCATAGTCGGATGGTTTTGAACGTTGTTGACCGTGTTGTCCTGGTCCGTAATTACGAGCATTAAAAGGGCTTTTTGCACGGCCCCATAAGTTTACACCTAAACGACGGTCGATTTTATGTTTTGCTGTTACGCGTTTTGTCATGAACGAATGCCTACTTTTTCCAAAAAGCTTAAAATCTATAAATACATAAGACAATTTTTTCGCATGTTCATCAGGTTTTGTCAATCAATTAATAGCTTTGATTGCAATAAATTTCTTATAAGGAGTGGCAGTCTCAACTTCCCTTTATCTCTATTTTACAATATTCTGCACGACATAATAATTTTGAGAATAAGATAAATCATGAAGAAAAATTTATATAGACTATGCTTGATACTCGGCTTTTCAATGCACTTTACTCAATTGTCAGCTATGGAAAGTCTTGTTGTTGGATGTGATGGTGCATCTGGTCAGCTCCAATATTATTTTCAAAAGATTATGGGACCTGCTGATTGTTCGCCGCATCACCATATGCTTCATATAGATTTACGTCCTACAGCTTCTGCAAGATGTCCGCATCAAAGGTATCAGCAAGCTGATGCAAAGTCTTGGAATCCTGGTAGCGTGGTGCTTCAAGAGGTTTTTATGGAGTTGTTTCCAAGTATGTATGTAACAAGTGCTGAAGGACTGCAATTAATGTTCTTCAGAGATAATCCTAGACAGTTTGAACAAACTTTTAAGAAGACCGTGGCCGAGTTACGTGCAGCTCACAATACTTTAAAGACGATGTTAGGAGATCAAGCCCCCTCATTGGAGGAAATGATTGAGGAAGCAAGGCAAAGAATGTCTCAAGAGCCGGTTATTGATAAAACATTAATGCCTGACACCATAAAGAATCTCGCCTGTTATATGTCGGAAAATGCAGTTTTAGCAATTGAACACCTACCCTACATTGATATTCGTCCTTTAACACTTTATCCTTCTATGGCTGTGCGGATAAATGAACGCAATCCATTCCATTTATACGTTTCACCAATTTTTATGGACTTGTTGAAAGTCTGTTTAGCGGATGAAGCGGACAAAGAAGCTGTTTGGACAGGGGTGCGAGAAAGATTGCAACAAGAAGGAATCACTGAGGCGCAAAGGGAAAATCTTATTGCAGAAGTAAATACAAGCGAAGCCCTTTGCAAAAGCGCAATTGCGAATGTCCAAGCTTTATTAACTGAAGAACCATTTATGGATATACTCAATACGGATATTGCAGTTTTATCTCAAGATTTTCCCCAACAAAAAGTTTGTTTTACTAATTCGTTAAGCGCGGTTATCGCTGTCGAGTTTTATATGCTCCAAAATCAGCAAACTTCAGATAGTGGAATTCAAAAGTTTTTAGCAGATAGTGGCTTTAAAGACATTCGTATGGAACGCGTTGCCGAAAATCAATATAACCACCGTAAAAATTCTTGGATGATCTTCGCTAAAAGGAATGCTTAGGTTGTATCAGTTAGGTAGTTTGGGGATGGTTACATCTATAACAACTATTTCGTCATCGCGAGCCCTTATAAGGGCGTGGCGATCCAGTAAATACATAGATTGCTACGTCACATTCGTTCCTCGCAATGACGCTACAGCGTAGTAGTTTTTACAACATCAGATATAGTCTACTTAAAAGCCGAACCCATCCAAAAGTCCTTTTATGGGGCTGCCGCTAGAAGAACCTGCGCTGCCTGAAGAGGAGGTGCTGTTCCCGCCAAGAACATCATTTAAAAGACTACGAGTTGCATCCCCGCCTAGCTGTTGTGCTTTTTCTTTGACTTTAGCAGCAGCTTCTTCTTTTGCTTTTTGAACCTTACTTTTCTTAGCGTCGGCTTCTTTTTTAGTTTCTTCAGCTTTTCTTTTGTTCTCAGCTTCTTTTTGTTTGTGGCGTTTTTCCTCTTCTGCAGCTTTTTTCTTATTCTCAGCTTCATCCAATAAGCGCTGCCTTTCTAGTTCTTCTTGATCAACCCATAGAGGCACAACATTTCCTGCTTCAGTTCTTGTTATTTCATCCCATTGATTCTGCATGGTAACCAAATCGTCTTCCATTGAGCTTTTGAAGCTGTTTTGAGAGGCGGGTGACATGAATTCAATAACTTTATTCGACACGATAGGCACAGGTGATTGTTCGCGGGCTTTTCTATCTAAGTTAAGAAGTAAGCTTTCAACATAACTTCTTAAAGCCATGGTTTGTGGAAGTTTGCTTTTAAACTCATTTAATACTCTTTTACAGTCGTTTAATGTGCTCAACCGGTCTCTTCCCATTCCTATACTTTGCGTTAATCTTTGAATCAAAAGGATCTTTAAGTGATCTGGATTAATTATAATTTTATCAAGTTTTCTTTTTTCAAACCTAGACAATTCATCAAGCCTGTCTTCGGTGCGGATTCCTGCTCTAAATTCTGCTTGTGCTTGCGGGCTTAAGCTTTGAAAAACTGTAATTTGGGCTAAAAAGAAGGTATCTCTTTTAGCTTGGGAAAGGCTTAATTTCAAATCATTTATAGTTCTTATTAATTCATCTTTGTGTAAGCTTGTGGCAATTATTTCAGAAATTTCATCAGTTGGATCTAATGATTTTTCAACACTGATTGCTGATGGATGATGGCGCCTTGTTATTGTTATAAGCTCGTCAATCCAGCTTATAAAGTTATCCATTCCTCTGTCAAAATCAGAAGAAGGGACTCTTTTTGCAACTTCACCTATCATAATTCGAAGAATTTGATCTTTTTCCTCTATAGCGCTTTTTCTAACAACTGGGTGACCGTGATCTGCTGCTCCATGAATAGACATTTTTGGCGAGGGAGCAACTGCTACACTGCTATAGGCAGGAATAATCTGGTAAGATAAAAAAGTTCCAAAGAGAAAACTGATTAAATAACGAAGTGAATGCATTGTAAAACTCAACTAATAAACAAAATCTTTTAATTAATTATAAAAGTCTAATCGTTAAGACTTGGTTAAAGAGTAAAAAAATTGCTATAAAGGATTAAGTGTTTTTTAAAAAAGTGTGTCCATGAGCTCTTCTCTTATAACAACCAATCTTGTTCAGCTGCCCGTTGAAACTGGGCAAGGCGGCCTTCCGGCGGAATCTTTGACTTATAATCTAGAGGCTGAGCAGGCGTTATTAGGGGCCCTTCTTTTAAATAATCCGGGTCTAGAGTATGTTAGCGATTACCTGCGCCCAGAACATTTTGCTGATCAAATCCATGGTCGTATTTATGATGCCATTCAACGATTGGTCGACAGGGGCCAGATTGCTGATCCAATCACGCTTAGGGATTTCTTTGATAAAGACAAAACTCTAGAGCCTTTAGGTGGGGCGCATTATCTAGTCGATCTTGCCAATTCGGTTGTATCAATTGTTAGCACTAGTGATTATGGACGCCTTATTTATGATCTTTTTCTAAGACGTCAATTGATTCAAATTGGCCATGAAATGGTTATTGAATCACGTGAATTTGATATCGAAGTGCCGGCCGTCCAGCACATCGAAAATGCTGAAAAGAAGCTATATGACCTGGCAACAAAAGGACAATTTAATAATAACACGCTTGCTTTTAATGCAGCCCTAACGCAGGCAATTCAAACGGCAGAGGTTGCCTTTAAACGCGACAGCCATGTTGTGGGGGTGACAACAGGGTTTGCTGATATGGATAAATGGCTTGGTGGTCTTCATCCATCGGATTTGTTAATTTTGGCAGGGCGCCCTTCGATGGGTAAAACAGCTCTTGCAACAAATATTGCCTTTAATGCAGCTATGTATCATGCGGAACGGTCTCAAGACGGCGCGAATGTGGCTTTCTTTTCGCTTGAAATGTCATCAGAGCAGCTGGCAACTCGTATTTTGTCCAGTGAATCAAAAATTTCATCGGATAAAATCAGACGCGGCGAAATTCGTGCAGATGATTTTCCAACCTTTGTAGAGGTCAGCAGGCGCATAGGGGGGATAGGGCTTTATATCGATGATACTCCGGCATTGACAGTAACGAGTCTTCGTAACCGCGCTAGACGTTTAAAGCGTCAGCATAACATTGGTTTGATTGTGATTGATTATTTACAGCTTTTAGAGGCTGGAGGTACGAAACGCAGTGGTGATAATCGCGTTCAAGAAATCTCTGAAATTACCCGTGCGTTAAAAGGATTGGCCAAAGAACTTAGTGTGCCTGTGTTGGCGTTATCGCAGTTGTCTCGCGCGGTTGAGCAGCGTGATGACAAACGTCCGCAATTATCAGACCTTAGAGAGTCAGGCTCTATCGAGCAAGACGCAGACGTTGTGATGTTTGTCTTTCGTGAAGAGTATTACGAAGCTCGCCGTGAGCCACCAGAGGGCACGGAAAAACACGTTGAATGGCAACGCCGTATGGAGTCCATTTATAACCAAGCCGAAGTCATTATTGCAAAGCAGCGTCATGGCCCGGTGGGTACACTGAAATTATTCTTTGATGGCAAATTGACCCGATTTGGAAATTTGACGGATGGTGATAAGGTCCCTGCAAGGTATTAGGGGGGCAGCATCTTGACATTTCCTTTTTTTACCTAAATATTAGTATGTAAATAACTTTTTCCTGAAGACATTAGAGAAGTTTATGATAGAAGCAACCCGCTAACGACAATGTTCCCCATCCTTTGGGGATATTGTCGTGTCACATAAAGGATGTCACGACGCAATTGGCCAAAGGCCAAGTGATCGTATATATATTCTTTAATGAAGGTTGTTTTAAAATGTCTAATAATAATTTACTTATTAATCTCGTTATCATGATGTGTGTGATCACCATTATGGGTAGCGATTTGTTTGCGCCTAGTTTGCCGCAAATAGGCCAATATTACGCTTTGGAAGAAAGCGTTGTTCAGCTTTTGGTTAGTGTTAACTTGCTTGGAGTTGGAATTTCCTCTCTTTTGTATGGTTCTTTATCGGATAATTATGGCCGCAGAAGCGTTATATTGAGCGGAATGGCTTTGTTTTGTATTGGAAGCATTGCTTGTCTTATCATTCCTAATTTCACAAGTTTTGTCATTGCACGTTTCATTCAAGGATGCGGCGAAGGTGTTGCTGTTTCAGTAGGATTAGCAGCTATTTATGATCGTATTAAGGGAAGTGACTATGCAAAAGTTGTTTCTAAGTTGTGTATGATTATCTCGCTTGCTCCAGGTATTGCGCCAATTGTTGGCGGCTATATTGCAACTTACTCCACATGGTATGTTTCTTTGTGCATCATTGCTATGAGTGCGTTCATTTTAAATGTGATTTTATGGAAAAAACTTCCTGAAACACTTTTAGACCCTCATCGTCATTCTGTACCAAAATATTTCAAGGAATTTGGGGCAACGACACTGATGCTTGTAAAAAATCCAGTCTTTATGTCTTGCGCGCTGGTTCAAGGATTAACCATAGGAGTTATATGGGCCGAACTTGCAAACTTACCTTTTATTTTTATTCAAAGTATGGGGTTGCCGACTGAATTCTATGGTTATTTTATGGCTATGGGGGTTGGGGCTTATATCGTTGGGTCAAAAATTAACCAGCATCTAGTTGGAAAGATAGAGTGCTTAAATCTATTGATATTTGGTGTGAGCCTTAAATTATTTTCAGGGCTTCTTTTGGTTGCAGGATCCTATTATTTAACATTAACGCCATGGTTTGTTTTCTTGCTGTCCTTTCCAGGGTCAATGGGAATTGGGTTTATTTTAGGTAATGCAATGGCCTGTGCCATGGAGAGTGTTAAAGGAAAAAATACCGGCAATATGACCTCTTTTATAGGAGGGACCGAAATGCTGGTAGGGAGTGCAAGCGTTACGATTGTTGGGCTTTTTTATGATGGAACAATGATACCAATAGGGGGCCTTGTTTCGCTTTTTATGCTTTTCAATCTAGGGATGCTTTTTTGTAATAAGGCTAAAATTACCTCAGTAAATTTAGCGCTAGAGAGTCCAGTTTCTTCTGCTTGATTTTCTAGCTCGCCTCATGTTCCAATAATTATACAAGTCATTTATTGGATTTATCATGAAGCGTAAATTAGCCCTTATTTTTATAGGTAATGGTTGGGGGGCTCCTGATATGCGCACCGCAAAAGGTCCGGCAAAAGTTGCTGAGGCTTTATCAGGGCTCCACAAACACGAAAAACCAGAAATTTTTTATATGGATTTTCATAAACCCAATTCTTTGAGAGTTGATACAAAGATTCCCAAAGATGCCCTTTCTGATTGCTTTTCTCAAGTTACCCAAGTTTCAAAAAGCTTAAGCTCATTGGTGATGGATGTTATCCAAAAAGGGTTATTTCCTATTGTGATAGGAGGAGATCATTCCATTGCTATTGGAACATGGAGTGGTGTTCGTTTGGCTAAGCCAGAGCGTGACTTTGGACTTTTGTGGTTTGATGCACATATGGATGCTCATACTCCAAAGACAAGCGAATCTCAGTCCCCTCATGGTATGCCCCTTGCTACATTGATGGGTAAAGGTTTTTCGGATTGGGTAAATTTAGGGCAAGTTACCCCAAAGCTTTATCCTGCAAATTTGGCCTTGCTTGGGATCCGCAGTTATGAGAAAGGCGAGGCTCAGCTTTTAGAAGAAAATCATGTCAAAGTCTTTTATCAAGACGATATAGAAAGAGTTGGCTTAGATGATGCTTATAAAGAAGCATATAAGCAAGTGACGAGAACAACGCCATACTTTGGGGTCACTATTGATATTGATGCCTTTGATCCATCTATTGCACCGGGTACGGGTACTGTTGAGGAGAATGGTTTGATGGACAAGGATTTATTACCTTTGATAAAAGGGCTTAGATCGAATCCAAATTGCTTAGCTTTAGAGATTGCCGAATTTAACCCAGACAAAGACGAGGACAATAAAACGCTCAATTTAATTATTAATTTGATCAACGAGGTTCTTAAAGAAGCATGAAAAACGAAGCTACTTATATTGCCCAAGAAAATAAATGGTGTGCACAAAATTATCACCCCCTTCCTGTTGTCTTAAGCAAAGGGGAAGGGGCCTGGCTTTGGGATGTTAAGGGAAATAAATATCTCGATATGATGTCAGCTTACTCAGCAGTCAGTCATGGTCATTGTCATCCCCGTATTTTAAAGGCATTAATGCAGCAAGCCGGTCAATTAACCATGTGTTCGCGTTCTTATTACAACGACAAACTAGGGGAATTTCTAGAAGCCCTTTGTACCTTTGTTGATATGGAAATGGCCCTTCCTATGAACTCAGGTGTCGAAGCTGTGGAAACAGCTCTTAAAGCTGCCAGGCGTTGGGGATACAAATATAAAAAAATTCCAGACAATCAAGCTGAGATTATTGTTATGAACGGTAATTTTCATGGGCGCACTCTGGGAGTCATTAGTTTTTCAACCGAAGAAGATTATCGCAAGGGATTTGGGCCTTTTTTGCCAGGGTTTAAGGTTGTGCCATTTGGAAATGCAAAAGCTTTGGCTGATGCAATCGCACCCAATACTTGCGCTGTATTAAGCGAGCCTATTCAAGGTGAAGCTGGGATTTACATGCCGCCTCCTGGATGGTTAAAGGAAGTAGAAAAGATCTGCAAAGCTAATAATGTATTACTTTTGTTAGACGAGATCCAATCAGGGTTAGGGCGTACAGGTAGGGTTTTGGCGTGCGATCACGAAGATGTTAAGCCCGATGCAGTTATTTTAGGCAAAGCTCTTGGCGGCGGGTATTTACCTATTTCAGCGGTTGTTGGAAGCAGAGAGCTTTTATCTGTTTTCGATTACGGTAGTCATGGCTCAACCTTTGGCGGAAATCCTTTGGCAGCTGTTGTAGGGCTAGAAGCTATAAAGGTTTTAACTGAAGAAGGTTTGATTGAACGAAGCGCTGAACTGGGTGATTATTTCTTAAAAGCTTTAAAGCAGATTAAAAGTCCTTTTGTAAAAGAGGTGCGTGGAAGAGGGCTTTGGATTGGAGTCGACATTGACCCACGCTTAAAATCTGCGAGAGTACTTTGTGAAGAATTAATGAGAAAAGGTATTCTTTCCAAAGAGACTCATGAAACGGTGATTCGTTTTGCGCCCCCTCTGGTTATTTCTAAACAAGACCTCGATTGGGCTATTGAGCGGATTGGAGGGGTTTTGGAATAGGTCATAGAGGAAAATAAGCCGATGATAAAGACCATCAAATGGCAGTTTAAATCTATATAGTAAGCTCCTCATCTGTTTTAAATGCTATCTCTACCACACCCTCTGGGTCAAATTGGGATATGAATTGTTCATACCAATTCATTCTATCCTGGCCTCCTGCCATCGTTAAGAGTAACTGCTGACTATAGATGGCTATATCTTCTACGATTCTCTCGTGCCGGTAATATGCCAAAAGTGTCATGTTAACTTCGGTTTTTCCATAGCCCTTATAAAACAACTCTTTCTCGTGCGGTTTATTCCAAACATTAGCAACACCTCCACCGATAAACATGAGGTCACGCTCTTTTGGCGCTAGGATAGGGTCATCCCAATCCACTATATAGATGGTGTCGTTTTGATCTATTAATATGTTACCGCCATGAAGATCAGAATGGCACAGCACGAATTGAGATGATTGGTCTTGAACCATTTGGGCCAACTGCTGCGCCCTTTCTACTAGCCGATGAATGGCAGCCATATGCTTCTTCATAAATGTCAGCAACTTAACGGAAATTATGTCGCCACTCGGTTCAGATTCAATAAGCGGATAGAGCGACTGCACGACCTGTCGCCATTTGGGTGAATAAGATTCCTGCCGCATCTTGGTTTGGACCTCGATTGGCACATTAATTTCATGAATTTGACGCATCACTTTGCCAAGCGAATGCCATTGATCGTTCGTTAGATTGCGACTAAATCCGTCCTGGCCATCGATAAAGGGGAATACAGTCAAGGTAAAACCATCTATGTGCTGAGCTTTTTGACCACCGATTGTTTTAACGATGGGAATAATTTGCCCGATTCCAGCATCACGTAACAGCTCAATTATGGTAGCACTGATATCATGATGGTCCCCATGTTTTAACTTTACGAAATAAGACGCCTTGTTATGCGTTTGCGCTTTATATACTGACGCATGCATATCCGCACCTAGAGCAAGAAACGCAAGTCTAGTAACTTCAATGCCGTAATGAGTCTTTAGGCAATCAATAATGCGCTTTTCTGAAAGAGGTAATTTTTCTATCATATTAGGAATATACAAGAAAGCTAGAGGGGAGCCACCAATATTTTCTTTCCTATAGTCAGAAAAGATTATTATTTCTGGGTTGACATTTAAAAAATAAAACCTATTTCAAGATGTAGGATGGGAAGTGCTATCCATAAACGTTTATTTCTGGTGAAGGGTTTGACAGGTTTTTTAAGTGGGAAAAAGCCTGAACGGGAAAAGTGTGCCTTTTTGCCCCCAGTGGCAAGAGGGCATTCCCCCCACCCTTTTAGGTGGGTAGAAAATTGGGTGGGGATTATGCCTTAGATTAAAATTTAATAAAATTTTCATTAAAATTCATTAACAAGCCAAAATACGTTTGATCCAGAAAAAACTTCATTCTACTCAGTGTACAAGTTTGATAACTAAGAATGAAAGCGATGGAGCGAACACGAAGCTGCATGGATCCTATGATCGCGCTTCGTTTGTCATAGGAAAACTTGGGGATGTGTAGAGGATGGTTTCCTTGCGACTTGATCGCAAGGTCCATCTGCAAGCATAAATAATGTTGATTTTATAGGAGGGCAGACTCGAAATCTTTCTTCGTAAAAATTTGCAAACTGCGTATTCTGATTTTGCCTACAACGGCCGTGGATCACGAATATAACTTTGCAACAAACGCTGATCTGCGTTATCGGGACCCGCAGCATCTTCTAATATACTGGCCTTTAAAAGAATGACGAGTTCAACAACCAAATCACCTTCACTATAGGAATTAAATAATTCTTTAACCAAGGCAACGTCTCCTAAAAAGGGAAGTTTTGCGTTGTCTTGAGTAGATCTTATTTCCATTAATCCTCCTAAGATTGCGATCTCTCCGTCTTTTAAGCGTAAAACAGAGTCTATTTCTCGGACTTCTACGACCGGAACCAGCGAGGGGTGAGGTTTAATCAATTCAGATGCACTTGTGCCGGCACTGATATTGGCGTTATAGGCAATATCAACAGCAGGATCACGTACAGCCTGATTCAGGCGCGAAATCGTTGGCCTTAAAAATAGAATAATTTCCCCTGTTTCAGGATCAATGGAGGGTTGGACAGACATGACAAGCCCAATAGACACAGTTTGAATGTCGCTTGAAATATTCACGCTCTGTTGTTGGATGGTTGTGCTAAATTGTTTGTCGTAATTAATGCGAAAATAGACCTGGTTTTGAGCAACTTTTAAGATTGCAGTTTGATTGTTCATCACGGTTAATCTTGGACTCGACAGTGTTCTAGAGGCTCCAAATTCTTGTAAAGCTTGCAAAATACTTGAAAAATTTGTTCCCGTTGCGCCCATGCTGACAAGGTTGGTGGTCGGAGACGTTGGGTCATGAAAACGACTATTTTGCGAAAGATCTCCAAATTTTGCATTAAACTGCCAATCACCATGTGTTCCAATTTTTTGCCAATTGATGCCGCTTTTAAACTCTTCTTTTAAATTCACTTCGACAATTTTGGCTTCAATTAAAACCTGGCTACTGGCGGCTGCTCTTAAATGCTTCAGATAACTTTCCACTGCTTTGTGATGCTTTGCGGTTCCAAAAACAGAAACGATTCCCGCTTGTTTATGAAGAGAATAGTTAGAGGCCGTTGTAGACGAAGTGGAGGGCTGAAGCAGAGAGGGTGATAAAAACGTTGGTCCTAGAGAAGGAGCTGGAGGCGGAGAGGCGGCGGTGTGATTTGTATTTGTATGTCCTAAAATAATTTTTAAATTATTTTCCAGTTCCAGCCAAAAATCACTGGTACTTGCCACATTGACAGAGCTGTTGGAACCATTATCAATGGGGGTTTTGTTCTGATTCGTATTTGATCCCATATTAGAAAATACATCTGTTGCAATCGAAATACGATTTTGGCTGCTTCGGGCAAGGTTTAAAAATTGAACGTTGTAATTTTCGACGTACGGGGTATCAACTTCAATGCGAACTGCTTTGTTGATGATTTTATAACGCAGGCCCCCTAATTCACACATATCCTCAACCACGTTTATAAACGGCTGAGATTTTGCCGAAAACACAAAATGACTGGAAATGTGAGGGGCCAGTTGCAGATCAACCCCCGCTTGTTTTGCAAGCTCTATAAAAACAGCTTTTAAGGGTTGGCTTTCACTGACGGTGATTGAAACCGGCTGTAAAAACTCAGGAGGAATAGGTTTTTGTGTTTTGAGATTTGATTTGCGTTTTTGAGGCGGTGGCTGACTTGGAACTGAGGTTATTGTCTTCATGTCTTGTTCAGAAAGCAAAGGGTTTAATGGATCTCTGTTTGCCATCTCCCGGCAAGCAGATAAGAAAACTAAGATACCTAATATGAAAATCTTAAAAAAATACACTAAAAATATCTTTAAAATACATTTATATTAAAAATATCATAATAAGATATTTGTGCCTATGGCAACTTTTTTAAATTAAGAACCTGTATTCACAAAATTTATCTTCAGCGAAAGAGATCAAAGGGGCGGATTACAAGCCGCAAAGTGCAGGCCATAGCAGAGTTCTACGGCCAAGCTTTAAGACGCTGTAGCCGCTCAGTTGAATCTTTCCCTACGGGCCCAGTCAAAAAGGTTTTTTGCTACGTCAAAGACTTTGACCGTAGACAAAGCTATGGTCTGCAGCCTTTTTCTTGCAGAAAAGCCTTTTGAACTGCAACGCTGAATGACGAATTTTGTGAATACAGGCTCTTAGAGTTTTCGTTGAGGGAAAGAAAATCCTATGGTATCTCTATTGCTTACTCATGCTTGTAGGACAGAAAAAATGCCTCAGAAAATAAAATGCTTTCAGTTTATCTTTTGGATTCTAGTTTCAGTCTTTTTATGTTGTTCACATGCCTTGGCGGCTATCGAGCCTGATCGCTTAATTATCTATCCTGAGCACGAAGCACAAAAAGCTAGAGATCTTATTATCCAAGAGATTAATCAAGCGAAAGAGCATATTCAAATGTCAGCCTATCAAATGAGAGATAGAGAGGTAGCAGAGGCTCTTATTAACTGCACTCAAAGGAAAGTGAAGGTAGAGCTTATTTTAGAAGAAAATCCCTACAGACATGACTTCAATCAAGATAACAAGCAGGAAGAAATTTTACCTAAACTTATAGCGGCTGGAATCACTATTTACGGCCGACCTCAATACTTAAAAGATGCGCACCCTAAAGGACATTATCATGCGCGTTATATAATAATTGATGCAAAGCGTTTCTTACTAACAACAGGCAATTTTGATGAGTGCACCTTTGATCATTGCACTGACTTTGCGTTGTGTTTTAATAAGGGTGATTACCCAGCGGAATTTGAAGCGATTCAAACCTTATTTGCAAAAGATGCGAATAATGAACCTATATCCTCTCCTGTTCCGTCTTCGGTCATTATTGGCCCTGATCATCAGCGAGAGAAAATTATAGCTTTCTTAAATACTGCAGAAAAAAGCATTAGGCTTTATCAGCAATATTTTAACGATCCAGCTATTTCCGAGACTTTAGCAGAACTTATGAAAAAGGGAGTTAAGGTTGAGCTACTTATGATGCCTTATCCATCCGGCTATGATAAGGATCCTAATATTGCTGCTCAAGATCAATTGAAAAAACAGGGAGCAGATGTTCGCCTAATTTTAGATCGTTATAGCCATGCAAGAGCCATTATTGTTGATGATAAGTCTGCGCTGGTTGGAACAGCACAATTATCTCCCCCTTCTTTAGAAGATAATCGAGAAATTAGCCTGATCATCGAAGGACCTGTGGTTGCTCAATTGGTTGCACAGTTTCAAAAAGATCAAACCGATGCAGTTTCTTTAGAAGAGGGAAGAAGAAAAGCTTTAGAGGAAAGAAGAGATTGGAATACCTTTAGATTAGCGGCAAGAGATTCCTTGAAATGACTTTTTTTAATCCCATGGTATAAAACCAATCTCTCCTCAAAAAGTTAGGTGATAATCTCCCTTGTTATTCAACCATGCGCCTAGGATGACTGCTTAATCCAAAATCATTTTTGAGCCAAGTAGCAAGCATATCTGCTCCCATAATTTTTCCCATAGTACGCTGATTTTCTACTTCTCTGCGTATAGATTCTGCAAAAGCAACCATAGCATCCACGGAGCCAGGATTTGTAGGACTATGGATTGCTGGAGATAAAGGGGGAGTTCTTGTAAAAGACCCAGTTTCTATACGCCTTACTGAAATACCTTTTAATTCATTAAAGACATTTCGTTTTCCTGTAGCACCAGAACCTGATCCTTTTAAATTTTCTGTTAAAATTGCCAATGGTCTTAAGGCTCTTACAACCCTTGGCAATTGATCGGTCTCTACACCCATGCCAGCGGCAATCGCACTCAGAAGGGCCAGGGATTTTGGTTCTCTTTTTGTTGAGAGAATATCAATGGCTGCTACTATTTCTGTAATGTTTCTGGTGGGGATTTGATTTTCCCCTCCTGTTATTCCATAGGTGCCATCAGCGCTTATAATTTGGCCAATAATGTCTAAAGTCTCAAAGGGCTTTTCAATTGCTAAGAAACCTGCACCCATCATTGCTTTCTTAACTCTTCTTGTTTGCTCAGCTTGCGCATACGCTCTATCTAGGGCTTGCCTTAATGATTCACCTGGTTCGACTGCTATATAAGGATGAGAACGTAGATCATTTAGTTCAAAGGCCATGGCCTTCACTTCTTTAATAGAAGTTGGGTCTATGGCTAATTGAGCTTCAGCCATTTGGATGAGAATACCCATAGCTTCGGTGATGCCTGTTGTTGGTAAGATTCCAAACTGTTTATGCAAAGTAGCCAGCACTTCTTTTGCTTGGCCGTGTTGTAGAACAGATGAATCACCTGCTATCCTATTTAAGTCATTAAAGGCTTTAGAGAAATCCTTGGGAGATTTTAGAGCATAACCAACTGCTGGTGAAATCAGAGGAGCCACTATTTTAGTTAAAGTTTCATAGGGACTGGCAAAAGCTTTAATTAAACGCGGTTGGCCTTCTCTAATATTATGTATTAGATCATTAAGTTCATTGACTTCTGCAGTTAAACGCCTTATTTCAGCTTTATAGCCATCAATTTGATTTTGCAGCGCAGCGAGCTGATCTGCTTGCTGTGTTTTTTCTCTAATAAGCTGTAATCGTTCTTCTTGTAGACCTATTATTTTTCTTTGCAGTTTTTTATGTTCAGCATCCAGAGCTATATAACGAACTCTTTCTTCCTGTAGATTTCTTCTATCTTCTTCTCTTTCCTCAGTGATGCGAACAAGATTGCGTTCGATGTCTTCTCTTTCACGGCGAAGAGCGGCTAATTGGGCTGTTATTCGTATATTTTCATCTCTTAAAGCATTCCGTTCTAATATTGCGGCATCTAATCGCCCTTGGATAGCTAAACGGGCTGCATTTAAATCATTCCTTTCTATTGTCAGCTCTGCGAGCTGAGCACGTAGCCTTACGCTTACCTCACGAGCATCTCTTAATTCAGTTGTAAGGGGAGCAGCGACAGTACGCCTTTCGAGCGCTGTTTTTTCTATCTCAAGACGATTTTTATAACCTATTATTGCTTTAACTTCATTATAAACAGAATCTTCATGAACTCCCGCTGACCACATTAATTGTCGTGTGGTATTGATGGCATCTCCTAATTCAGCTGCGCCCGGGTTAATAATAGTTGTGGCAGCTCTTATGCGTACACCGGGTGGAGCGTCAAGAGGGACAGAGCTTAGGCAATAAGGAGACTCAACGAAGAGTGATCCTATTAGGGTAAAGATTTTTATTAAGCGCATAAGGATTCTCCTTTCTACAAAGAAAGCTTTGAATCAAAAACTAAATGTCCCCATCTTGGTTAACATCTATACGTTAACCCCACTAATAAGGTATGTAACTTGGGGGTTGTGGTAATACGCGTATAATTTGTTGCACTTTGTTCAACGTTTACGTTCTTTTTTTGATAAAAAGCACTTCGTACTTCTAAACGAAAGAGCAAGTTGTTTGTAATTTTTACCTCTGTACCCAACCCAGGCACAAAAGCATTGCTTCTATAGCCTTTATTTAAGGGCACAAAAAATCCATCTAGGTCAGTGAAAGTTATAGACATACGTCGTGATTCCCAACCAAGTCGTAAATATCCCAAGACACTGTTTTGGATTTGGTAACCCAACCTAAGAGCGGCTCCGTAACCATCTTTTAGTTTCGTTGTGATAATTTCTTGTTGGTGCCCACTAAAGGTGCTTTTAAATTCAGAGCTTGTGTTGAGTGAGGAATATAAAGCTTCCATTCCTAGGTAATAGGGGCCAAAAAAATGCCCATATCCTGCAAAAACTTCTCCTGAAGCTGCATTGCCTCTTAAACCGTAGTTAAAAGGGTACCTACCTTCATCTAAGGCTGCGATTATAGTATTTTGGCTGCCAGTTATAATATTAGCTCCAACGCCAGCTCCAGCATAAATGCCGGAATGAGCTGAGCAAAGTGTTGGAATAAGAGAAAGAGTGAGTACGCTCAAGGTTTTTTTCATTGTTTTTACCGTTTTCTTGAAAGTTATGTAACTT
>JAIEMR010000158.1 GCA_019751935.1 Alphaproteobacteria bacterium | reverse complement strand
TACCGATCAAGAGATTTTAAAAATCCGTGAAGTCATTGACAAGAATTATAACGTCGAAGGTGATTTAAGGCGTGAAGTATCCATGAACATTAAAAGAATCATGGATCTAGGTTGCTATAGAGGGCTTCGTCATAGAAAAGGTCTTCCGGTGCGTGGACAAAGAACACATACAAATGCGAGAACTCGCAAGGGTAAAGCAGTTCCAATTGCTGGTAAAAAAATGGTTGGAAAATAATAGTTAGAGTTGGATGAAAAATGGCACAAAAAACAGCAGGACGTATTAAACGTCGCGAAAGAAAAAACGTTATCAATGCAGTTGCACATATAAATGCAACTTTTAATAATACATTGATTACAATCAGTGACGAACAAGGAAATACGATTTCTTGGGCAACTGCAGGAATGGCAGGATTTAAAGGGTCCAGGAAATCAACTCCGTATGCGGCTCAGATTGCTGCAGAAGATGCTGGAAAAAGAGCAGCTGAGCATGGGGTTAAAAATGTAAGCGTTATTGTGAAGGGTCCTGGTTCAGGTCGTGAGACTGCGCTTAGAGCTCTTCAATCCGTTGGTTTTAATGTAACTTCGGTAAGAGATGTAACGCCTGTCCCTCATAACGGATGCCGCCCACCAAAACGTAGGCGTGTTTAATTCCATTATTATTTTTTCTAGATTCTGAATATGAGGTAAGGTTGTGATTGAGAAAAACTGGCAATCTCTGATAAAAACGTACAAGTTAAATGTCCAATACTTGGACCCTGAGTTAAGAGAAGCTGACATAGTTGCTGAGCCTTTAGAGCGTGGCTTTGGCATGACGCTGGGAAATGCATTGCGTCGTATATTGCTATCTTCATTGCAAGGTGCAGCGATTACATCTGTAAAAATTGATGGCGTATTGCATGAATTTTCTGCAATTCCAGGTGTTATGGAAGATGTCACTGATATCATTTTGAACTTAAAGACCATTGGAGTAAGGCTGAATTCTGAAATACCTAAAAAGGTCAGAATATCAGTTGTAGGTCCAAAAGTTGTTAAGGCAAAAGATATACAAGCTACATCAGAAGTTGACATTCTAGATCCTGAAGTTGTCATTTGTACATTGGATGAAGGTTCTACTTTAAACATGGAAATGACCATCCAAAGTGGTAAGGGATATGTTCCTGCAAACCAACATGTGTATGAAGATAAACCAATTGGAGTGATTCCAATTGACTCGATATTCAGTCCTGTTAAAAGGGTTGTTTACAAAGTTGAGCAGACTCGTGTTGGCCAAAGAACTGACTATGACAAACTGACAATGCGTGTTGTAACTGACGGTTCAATGAAACCAGATGATGCAGTTGCGTATGCTGCAAGAATTTTGCAAGATCAGCTTCAACAGTTCATTAATTTTGATGAACCAAGGGCAGCAGAAAAGCGAGATGCAAAGGATGAATTGCCTTTCAATCGTAACCTTCTGAAGAAAGTGGATGAGCTGGAGCTTTCCGTAAGATCTGCAAATTGTTTGAAAAATGAAAACATCTTCTACATCGGCGATTTGGTTCAAAAATCAGAAAGCGACATGTTGAAGACACCGAACTTTGGTCGTAAATCTTTGAACGAGATTAAAGAAGTCTTGGCACAGATGGGCCTAGGATTTGGTATGGCCATACAAAATTGGCCACCAGAGAATATTGACGAATTGGCCAGAAGTTTAGAAGATCCATATAGCTGATAATTAGGGTAAAGAAAAATGAGACATAAAATTGCAGGGCGTAAGCTGAATAGAACAAGTGCACATAGAAAAGCACTTTTCATGAACATGGCGCAGGCTTTAATAAAGAGTGAGCAAATTAAGACAACTTTGCCAAAAGCAAAGGACTTAAGGCCGATTGTTGAGAAATTGATTACACTGGGAAAAAGAGGTGGTCTTCACGCAAGACGCCAGGCTATTTCCCAACTTCAAGATCAAGAAGTTGTTTCCAAATTAATGGGACCTTTGGCAAGCCGTTTTTCAGGGCGTGAAGGTGGATATCTTCGTATTATGAAAGCTGGTTTCCGTTATGGAGACAATGCACCTATGGCCGTTATTGAGTTTGTTGACTTTAATCCAAACTCAGCAACTGCAGAAGCAGCGCCAGCGGCTTAACACTTATTTAACATTTTTGTTAAATACTCTATCTTAGATTCCCCTCATTTGAATATAATATTTGAATGAGGGGTAAAATCCAAAAATTGAACAATATATCGAGTCAAAAGACCATAATCAAATGGGCAAATGAATCATGTATAAGAGCAGAACACTGATAGAGTCCGCAGTTTTTTTCAAAAATTTCTTTATCAAATGTGCATTATCCTTTTTTTTACTGGCATCCCCTGCTTTTGCGGATATGGATGCTCTTCACACTTTGCATCAATTTCTTTTACATCTTTTTGATAAATCTCCAGACCAATCTAAATCTTCTGATCAGGCTAATACATCAAAGAATTCTGATGCGACTCATTCTCCCACCGTTCCTTTTGAACTTAATAACCTTTTGAATGAAGCGAGAGCAAAAGCCTCAGCCTTTGGAAGCTTTTCCTCAATTGTAAAAAAGACTGCACCTGCCGTGGTGGATCTCTATGCAACTCAGGTAACGGAAAACAGAGTTACGAACCCATTTATGGGGGATCCATTTTTTGACTTTTTCTTTGGGAGCCTTGGTGATATTCCACGCAAACGCATAAGCCAATCGAGTGGCTCAGGCGTGATAATTAGTTCTGACGGAACCTTGGTTACTTGTGCTCATGTGGTTCGTGACGCTTCTTCAATTGTTGCTCGTTTAACTGATGGACGCGAGTTTTCAGCTGAAATCTTGAAAATTGATCCTCAGCAAGACATTGCAATTTTAAAACTTAAAGATATTGAAAAGGCAGAAATACCTTATTTATCCATTGGCGATTCGGATAGTATTGAGGTTGGTGATGTGGTTTTAGCTATGGGCAATTCTTTTGGCCTTGGCCAGACGGTTACATCTGGAATAATTTCAGCATTATCTCGTGCTTTTAATGGCAAGTTATTGATTCAAACTGATGCGGCTGTAAATCCTGGTAACTCAGGCGGTGCGCTTGTTAATATTCAAGGTGAATTGATTGGCGTTCCCAATGCAATACTTTCGAAAACCGGCGCTTCTCATGGCATTGGCTTTGCGATTCCCTCAATTCTTATCAAAGCAATCTTGCGAGGAATAAAAGATGGTAATTCGCTTGCCTGGTTTGGAGTCTATGCCCAGACTTTGACTCACGATATGGTCAGCGCCTTAGAGGATAAATCTGCTCATCCTTTAACAAAAGGGGCAATTATTAATGAAATTCATCCCTCATCTCCTGCTAAGGCCGCTGGTTTGCAGCAAAGTGATATCATAGTAGCTATTAATAAAAAGCCAGTTTTCCAAGCCGAGGATATTGGGTTTAGAGAGTTGCTAAGTGAAGCTGGTAAGGACGCTGTTTTCACAGTATGGCGCAAAGGAAAAACTATAGATATAACCTTTAAGCCTATTTCTCCTCCGGAAATACCAGCGGCTGAAGAGACGAACCTGAAAGGAAAGCGGATTTTTGATGGGATAACAGTTGCGAATCTGTCTCCTGCCGTTGCGATGCGTTATGCGCTTGATGAAAGAAGATCAGGTGTGGTGATTGTGAAAACCGCGCAATCACAAGGACCTTCTTTTATGTCTTTTGACTTTGCTGTCGGCGATATGATTCTTTTCATCAATGATATCAAAATTAAAACAGTGACTGACCTAAAATCAGCTTTGGAAAGCTTATCGGCTGGCCAATTAAGAACCCTGGTCATTGACAGGGGCGGGCAACAGGTTGCCTTGCGCATTCGATAGAAATCTGATAATTTCCTGTATATTTCTGTAATACTTAAGGGAAATCTTATGCAACTGCGTAAAAGTGCGGTTCTATGGTTTTTTATTTATTGTTTTGGTTTCTTTTCTGTATTTGCATCAGTGGACGGACCGTCGGTATCTTTGAAAACAGTTGGAATTATAAAGCGCTTTGAAGGGTTTAGGGCTGCTGTTTATGATGATTGCGCTGGTCATAAAACAATAGGTTATGGCCATCTGATCACAAGAAGTGATGGAGATCTGGCAAGTAGGGTTCTTAGTGAAAGCGAAGGCCAAACTCTCTTAATGACGGATATACAAACAAAAGCAAATATTTTGCCCAATGTAAGCGTTTCCTTAAGTCAAAATCAGTTTGATGCGCTTACGTCCCTTTGTTTCAATATCGGAACAAAAGCTTTTTCCGGTTCAGATGTTTTGAAGAGAGTCAATGCTGGTGAAATTATTGAAGCTTATGAATATTTTGGTCACTGGAGAAGAGCTGGTGGTGAAATAGTTGACGGTTTAATGAAGCGGCGGTTTGCTGAACTGTTTATCTTCGCAGATAATATCCTTAATCCAGAAGATGACAGGGCGCCAAGTATTCAATGGGGAACGGCCCCTATGGAAATTACAGATGGGAATTGGACTCGATTACGTAAGCGTCCTGGGCTGTTAAGAGAAGCGGTTGAGATTTATCAGGCTTATAAAGCCACTTAAAATCAATGCCTGAATTTCGGCGGCAAGGTCATATAATCGCGTTTATAATCACCTCAATATTTTTAAAACAGCATGAGATAAGAGATGATAACTCTAGAACTTCAAAAAGAATACTTTGAGGCATTGCTTTGTAAAAAAACCGAATACGAAGGTGTCTTTTATGTGGGCGTAAAAACCACAGGGGTTTTTTGCCGTCCAACATGTCCTGCTAGAAAGCCAAAGTTTGAAAATTGTGAATTTTTTGAAACTGCTAAAGATGCTCTCCTTGCCTCTTTTAGGCCATGCCTTCGGTGTCGTCCGCTCTCTCATCCAGGTCAGGTCTCAGAGCTTGTTCAAAGGCTAGTCAATGCGGTTGAAGAAAGCCCTGAAAAACGTTGGAAAGACAGGGATTTTAGGGCCTTGTCAATTGATGCTTCAACGGCTAGGCGTCAGTTTAAAAAACGCTTTGGAATGACCTTTGTTGAATACGCAAGGGCGCGGCGCATGGGTCTTGCTATGAAGCAAATACGAGAAGGCGAGTCTGTGATTAATGCCCAGCTTGCAAGCGGATATGAATCTGGTAGCGGTTTTAGGGATGCTTTTTCGCGCATTATGGGAATGGCGCCAGGTTTGCTGTCGAATGGTCATGTTCTAAAGGCCGCATGGTTAGATACGCCGCTTGGCCCGATGGTGGCCATTGCCGATGAAAAAGGGCTTTATCTCTTGGAATTTGTGCAAAGACGCGGCCTTGAACGGGAAGTGGAGCGTTTGCGCCTGAAAACTAAATTGGCCATTATTCCAGGAAAAATAAAGCCTATTCATTTAATTGAAAAGGAATTAGATCAATATTTCAAAGGCGCACTGCAAGAATTTAAAACTCCTTTGGTTTTGCTGGGCTCTCCTTTTCAAAAGCAGGTCTGGGATGAATTAAAAAAGATCCCTTTTGGCGAAACCAGATCTTATTTACAAATTGCGCTTTCAATACACAGGCCTTCTGCTTTTCGTGCGGTTGCCCAGGCTAATGGAGCCAATCAAATTGCTATTGTCATCCCCTGTCACCGCGTTATTAACGCCAATGGAGATTTAGGCGGGTATGGAGGAGGGATTGCCCGCAAAAAATGGCTTCTTGATCATGAGAAAAAGAAATAACAGTTACCTCACATATGGCAGGGCTGGTATAGCTAAATCTTTATAAAATGATAACAACGATTGTCATCGCGAACGAAGTGTGGCGATCCAGAAAGATGTTGGAACTTAAATGTTTTTACTGGATTGCCACGGAGCAATCGCTCCTCGAGGTGACGCGGAACATTATCACTTTTAAGAGATTAGTTATATATTTATCCTATATAATCCTAAATGAGTCTTAAGAAAAAATACCATTTATTTTACTCTGAAAAATAACTTGAAAATCCTTTTGGTTATATTTACGTATATGAAGAGATTTATTTTCAAAAATTCTACGTAAAAAAACAATTCAAGGGGTTATTATATAATGGTTAGTTTTTGCTCATTTTCTTTGCTGAGGTTAAGCTTTTCTATTTTTAGTGTGCTGGCATTAAGTCTAGCGATCTCCACTGGAGATGCGATGACAGCTACTGAGCCGACGGCTCAGATTGTTCAAGAGATGATGCAAAAGATTCAAAAAATTAAGACAGAAAAGACTGATCCAAAAGAGGTCACCGACTGGCTTAGCGGTGATGGAAAATCTTTTCCGTTTGATAATGATGCCGCAAAACCTCTTGTAAAAGAGTTAGCCATATCACCTAAATTTTATGGCGCAATGGTAGAAATCCCCTATCTTAGAACAGCGCTAAAGAATCGCAAGACAAGTAACAAGGGTTCTCTCATTGACTTTATTGCTCAAAGAATATGTAAAAATATTGTACAAGGGATGACAGAAGATAAGATCAATCCTGATAGAGTAGCTTTTTCCCATCTTGTTCGGGCTTATCAAATGGATCATTCGTTTGGGGATTCTTTTCCCATTGATTCCTCTATTTTGGATTTAGCAAGCCTTAATCAACAGGACTTTCTTGTTCCAGGTCAAGCAACTCCTGGGCATATGGAATGGTTTTTTGATGATTATGAGAATAAATCAGGGCAGCGTTTTCCATCTGTAACTTCGAGTCGTGCTGTTCGTGCCAGTGGCGGAGCTAGCTCTGGCGCAGCAGAGCGCACCGATGATGACAAACCTGCCGCTGTTGTGACTGGTGCTACCACTGGAGATAGTCTTGCTGTCACCACTAGTAGTGCTGGCGGCTCTGAAGATAGGACAGTTGCAGTAGATACAGCACCAGAAATTACACCTGAACCAGCTTCAGTGGTTGAGAATCCTCAAGCAAAACAGGAAATAGATGAAGCAGAAGTCATTCGGCTTAATCAAATTTGGTCTGGGATCTTGACGGCAAGATTGAGTGGGCAAGCGCCTAATGTTGAGAGGGGGCCTGTACCAACAGTGGATGATATTTTATCTGATCTTGATAAAATTAAATTAGATTCGAAAAACCAAGAAGCGCGCACAAAAGCTAAAAAATTAGAATTACAAATCAGAGTTTTTCCAGAAATATTTAGCGATGAACAGGCAAAGGCAATAGCGCTCTATCCTTTTCTCCATGAGGCAATGTTAACTCACCGTGAGGGCAGACAGGCTTTGATAGAATTTAAAAGAAGCGGTGGTAAATCATGGCTTCAATATTCCTCAACTCTTATTTTGAGCAATACCTTGGAAAAGTACAAAGTTGCATCAAGAAAAATTTTTGTGAATATGGTGCAGGCTCATCAAATGAATGATGCTCCAATTACTGCCGACACTTTGAATCTAGAGTCTATTCCTGACAAAAGTGTATTTGGTGAAACCAATTCCCATTTGGAATGGTTTTTTGATAATTACAAAAATGCAAGAGGACAAGGTTTTAATGGATCCTCTCCTGTTACAGTTGCAATCTCCGCAGATGATGATTATGACTCAGATGAGCCTGATACGCGGGGATCGTCAATTAGATCTTTTGATGCAGCTTCAGCCGCTGTAGAGGATGAAAAGGTTCGTCATTTAGAGATAAAAGAACAATTAGAAAATCTTTCTGAATTAGATACAGGTGCATTAGCAAAGATTTGGCAAGCTATCAAAGATATGCCTATGTATGAAGGTAATCCTTTATTTGAAGACGAAAGAGAACGTAATGCGCATCTTGCTGGGATTGCTGCAATTTATGCTCAGAGTGTTCTAAATGGGAAACCTGCTCGGCTATTAGAGCTTATCCCAGAGGCATATCCTCTTCTGATTGCAGATCTTTCCGGTAAGGGAGTTTTAGAAAGTTACCAAACTGATGATGGTAGTAATCTGCTTGAGTATCATCTAGGTTTTGATTCTTCAGGAGCTATTGTAAATACTCTATTAGATGCGGGATTATTTAATGACCCTCATGGGTTAGACGGCTTTGCATCAGCTGACGATTATGATTCAGATGATGACGTTGGGACAATAGTGCCTTTTCGTCGGACAACAGATCACAATCAAGTAAATGTTTATGCTTTATCTCAGTTGTTTTCAGTTATAGAAGTAAGAAATAAAATCAAGCAACAAGCTTTAATGGATACGGAGATGAGCTGGGATTATAGGCCTCATCTCGAGGCTGTTGAAGGCAAATTGGTGTCAATTCTAAACAGTAATCCACAGCTGTTAGAAACATTGCCAGATATTTATGGTATTTTAAATGATTATCCTGAGCTCAAAAAAACTTTAAGAGAGTATAGGCTAGCTGGTAAAGCTTTGCTTCAATATCATATGGATCAAGGAAATCCTTGGGCAGTGGCCGCTCTTTTTGATAGTTATTATACAGCTGAATATGTGATTACACACAGAGAGCTGGATTTACGCCAAGGAACCGATTTGGCAGTTTTTGATCAAGTTCGCCCAGAATATTACCAAAGATTTTTTAAAGAATATAAGAACAGCGCAGATTATTCAGTTCCTGAGTTATCGGCTGATGTAGGGGGCGTCGTTCAATCATTAACAGGTAAAGGAATAAGAGAATATGAAAAGGATGGGTTTTATTCAACCGAAGAGCGAATGATAATACGGCGTTCTCGGTTGTATTTCGAGAGGATGTATAAAAGTCATTATTTTGAACCTCGAAGCTCAAGTGACGTCCCAAGTGATACAGTGAGAATTCCAAGATTTGGAGAGGAGCTAGAGAGTTTTAAGCGGCTTTTTGACGAAAATCCACTCGTAATTCATGCCGCCGACGCAGAAGGATACGTGCCGTATATAACGTCATTGTATGTTTATATGGCAAGACAAGATGATCGTGCTAAAGACTTTTTGAAGTCTTCCTCCAATATACTGACAAGTTGCCTTGAAAATGCAGTTAGGTATGGTAGTAAAAAGTTTGCCGAAGGGTTTTTGGAAGAAGAAGGCAATTTTGTGATGATATTCGGTAGGCTTCTGGATATTTTTTCTGAAGATGGAAGTATACCCAGCTTAAAGATGCCAAAAAGCCCTCTTTTGTGGCATTTTTCTGGAGCAAGTCCAGAAACACAGAGAAGGTTTTTTATCGGGTATCGCGATTCTGATGGGCGAAACGTAACGCATTTTCTCCCCACTATGAATACTAATTCCCTAGGCAGGATAATAATAGGAAATAGTCCAGAGGATCGGCAGGTTTTTTATAATTTATTGCAAGAAATGCCACGAAGAGGAGAGCCCAGCATATACTGGCACTCCAAAGATCTTACAGACCCTACAAATCTATTTAATATCCTTGAACTAACACGGTATTTAAGGTTAGAGAGTTTGCCTAAATTATATCCTGATATTGTGAAATTTGATGGGTACAGGGATGCTTTAAGGGCATATAGAATGACTGATGGTCGTTCTTGTCTTCAGTTTCTGGCAGATTCTTTGATGGGCATACAATATCCAGAACTTCATAAAAGGAGGGTGCTAGAGGATGTTAGCTGTGTTGTTCCTATGGTCGAGAATGGATCTTTGACATTAGCGACATTAATTCTAAGTGCTCCTCAAGATCGGGAAAAGAGACAGCATTTAGAGGCTTTTCAAGCTCTTGTCAGGGCTTACATGTTGGATAATGGTTACATTGATGCTAATGAATTAAATCTGGGACAAGCTTTTTATTGGATGTTTCAAGAGTTACCCGAAGAAATCCAAAGAGAGTTTTTTATCTCCTATCGTAACAGCGCAGGGCAGACAATTCCTCATCTGCTAAGTCCGTCTGAGCGGAATCGAGTGCAAGATGTTGTAAGAAATGTGTGGGACTATAAGCGTTTATCTGAAGGTCTTCCTTATTTTTCGCTAGATGATCCAGCAGCATTTATGGGGTACATTAAACAAATCAACGACCAAAGAGCCGCTGCACGTTGGGCTGATCCAGAGTTAGAGAGTCAGTATAAATGGGAAATCGACAGACTTATTAAGTACATTACTATGAGACCTTTATCTCGCATTAATCTTTTTATTGTTCATTCCTTGCTAGATCAGGTTCCTGAAATTTATCCTCATTTATTATTGAACGAGTTGGATCGAGCCATGCTGAGAAGACATTCGGTTGACGGCGCTCCCCTTATTCAGTATGTGGCAAATAAGGTGCAAAGAGGCGAGGGTTTTAAAGGCGATCATTTCTCTGCTCTTATCAGAGCTTATTATGAGGATAAGAATGAGATTAATGCTGAAACGTTGGATTTAACAGCGATTTCTAGTTTAAATCAGCTTTTTGGCTCGTCAATAAATCAGCCCTATGTAAGGGAATTCTATTTAAAATACCGAAATAGACAGGGACAAAACATTGCCCATTTATTGCCGGTTGAACAACTTGAAGGGTTATCAAAAGCGCTTGATCACTTAGGGATTATTTACTTGATGAGCTCGAAAGATTCTTTTGGGCAAACTCCCGTTGAAAAAGCATCGCTAACGGAAATCGAAGTTTATAGAAAACTGATGAGTTCTGTCGCAGAAGGACAATCCGATGGTTATTTGGATAGAGAAGAAGATGTCAATAATCCTTTCTCAGCGAGAGCAGTAGAAGCTCGTGTTGTTTTGACGGCTCAATCATTGGAAGGAGCGGATTTAAATTCATCCCTTTTTGAAACAGTTTGGAGAAGTCCGTATTTTGATAAGCGATCTGGAAAAGCAATCGATCACGCAGATTTTGTTAACGTTATTATAACGATGGCGCGCCTTAAGGCAGAAGGAGGGGCAGATGCCGCTGTTCCTTTAGCCTTTTTACAAGAGGATATGGAGCATAAAGAGGAAGCGAAGAGACTATGGAAGTCCGTTTTAGAAGAGCATGACCGATTCCTTGATGCGCAGAAAGACACTTTCTCAGAAGACGAGTATAGAAAAGCTCAAGAGGAAAGGACAATGTCAACAGGTCATCGAGTCTTAAAGTTTGTTTCTAATGGGTCTTTGAAGTTTCCTGGTGATGAGACTCGTGTAAAAATGGCGAGCAAACTAATTGGAACCGGCGGCGTTTTTGGTCTTAGGTCTAAGAGGTTAGATAAGAGAGAGGCAGCGACGCTTGTAGAAGCTTGCGAAAAAGTTGCTCATGGGTATGTTAAAAACCTTATGGGTCAATCGGTCAGGCCGAGAACAGGAAGTTTAGAAGAGCTCGATGAACAGATTGCCGAGGTCGAAGTTTTTCTTGCTCAAGTTAGCGAAGTAATACGAAAAGACGTTGGGAATCTTGTGTTGGATGTTTGGGGAGGCGGTAAGCTAGATTTTGAGCTTATAAAACGGGAGCATGAAGAGCACAAGGTACAATTGCTAGCTGAAAGAGTCGTATTAGAGGCTGAAGAAAATGAATCAAAGCAGCAACATTTCATTCAGACATTTAAGCATGCTTTGGTTAAGCTGAAAGATATTTTCTTGTCAGAAGGTCTTCCTTTAGAAATGCGTGCATCAGTGTTACCAAATCGTGTTTTGAATCATCAAAGGACTTGCACCGTTATTAGCATGTTCTCTGTGCTGAAGGGCTTGGAAAAGAAAGGTCTTGATATCCTTGATCGTGTTTTGCCAATTATGATGGCGTCATCTGCCTCACCTGAAGATAGAATGTTCAATTGTATTGATGAAATTTTTGCCTCATCTGAGCTTGGTGTAGCGCCAGCAAAAACTTCAAGGCAACTTTTCACCTCCGCTTGTCGTCATTTAGATCCCAATTTTGAGTTCTCATTTGGTAGGCGAGCTGGGGATTATGTTGGGGGTTCTTTACATACAATTTTGAAACCTTTGGGGGGTGATGCCGATAGAGGTTTTGAATGATGTCTATTAGAAAAGGCTTTAAACATTGACCATTTAGCCTTTTTCCGACATCATAGCGGTATAAATTAAGTACACGTTTGCGTCATTGCGAGGAGCGTTAGCGCCGTGGCAATCCAGAAAACAGCCTGGATCACCACAGCCCCTTCGGGTCTTCATGATGACGATTGTACATTTATACTCGTTGAATCAACGCAGCGTAAATTAAGGAAAAAATTTATATGATACGGTTTGAAAATTATCTGCCGATTTTGGTGTTTTTCGCGCTTGGATTTGGTCTTTCAGTTGCTCTGATGATTGTATCCTGGTGGCGCAGTCAAAAAGCCCCGTATAAAGAAAAACTGAGCCCGTATGAATGCGGATTTGATGCATTCGATACACCTGAACATAATGCGCGCGGCCGATTTAACGTGCAGTTTTACCTGGTTGCGATTCTTTTTATCATCTTTGATCTAGAAATTGCCTTTTTATTTCCATGGGCGGTCAGTCTTAAAACCATTGGTATTTTTGGATTTTGGTCGATGATGCTTTTTTTGGGTATTTTGACCGTCGGATTTATTTATGAATGGAAAAAAGGAGCTTTAGAGTGGGAGTAAAACCTGTTTTAGAGGATTTAAAACCTTATCTTCCTGCTTCTCTTCAAAATGAGCAGAGCCTTTTTTCTATAGTGCGTGATGAAATTAATGAAAAGGGCTTTTTGGTAACCCAATTAGATAAGCTTGCGGCATGGGCTCAAAGTGGGTCTTTATGGCCAATGACCTTTGGGCTTGCTTGCTGCGCTGTTGAAATGATGCATACCGCTGCTAGCCGCTATGATATGGATCGTTTCGGTGTGGTGTTCAGGCCAAGCCCTCGTCAATCAGATGTCATGATTGTTGCAGGTACCTTAACCAATAAGATGGCCCCAGCTTTACGCAAAGTATATGACCAAATGGCTGAACCTAGATGGGTTATTTCCATGGGCAGCTGCGCTAACGGAGGAGGATACTATCATTACTCTTATTCTGTTGTGAGAGGGTGCGATCGGATTGTCCCTGTTGATGTTTACGTTCCTGGATGTCCGCCCACAGCAGAAGCTTTGCTTTATGGCATTTTATTGCTGCAAGATAAGATTAAACAAAAACGAACGCTGACACGTTAAAATGATTTTAAAGCAAGAATATATACCCAAAGTGTGTCAAAAAGCCGGGCAGGCGTTTGAGTGTCAAGGAGCGCAGTGTATATGAAATACATCAGCACCGAAGATCCCGAAAAACAACGAACCCGGAGTTTGAAACAGGAAGGGTATATCAATGTGGATAAAAAAGCTGTAAGATGTAATGGCTTGCCTTTTCAGTTTTCGTATGAAAAGTATAGGCAGGCACAGGCACACCCAGTTGTTTATCTAAAGATCAATAAAGATAATAAGGTGGATTGCCCTTATTGCGGACGTACATTTTTTTATAAAGAAAAGGCCGAAAAACCAATGATTTAGCCATGTGTGGCATTTTCCCTACACTCTTGTATAAAACCATATAGAGTAGGTTGGTTTTTCTTTTACTAAAAATTTATTGTTTGTTAAGGTTTTTATGGTTTATATTGGTAACAGCTACATTATCAACTGAATAGGAATTCAATGATGAAAAATAAGATATTTACAATTTTAGCAGCAGGTCTTGTATTGACTGCGTGCGAAACAGGCAACACAGATTCACAAAACGTTAGCGTTGGCCGTGCGCCAGCTCCTGGCACAGCTGAAGACTTCAAAGCGAACATTCGCGACCGCGTTTTCTTCGCATTTGACAAGTCAACAGTTTCTGATGATGCGAAAAAGACATTAGAAGCACAAGCTGCTTGGTTAAAGACACACGCTGCAACAACAGCAACTGTTGAAGGCCATGCGGACGCTCGTGGTACTCGTGAATACAACTTGGCATTAGGTGCACGCCGCGCTGAAGCTGCTAAGTCTGGATTAGCGGGTATGGGTGTTGATGCTAACCGTTTGAAAACAATTTCTTATGGTAAAGACAGACCACAAGCTGTTGGAACTACAGAAGAAGTACACGCTCAAAACCGTGTAGCAATTACAGTTATCAACTAATAAATTGTTGATAAAAGTGTAGTTAAAGGCCCGCTGGTAACTCGGCGGGCTTTTTTTATGGGTTTTCTAGCCAAAGTCATAACCTGAACTCAATGTAAGAGTATACGTCATCACGAGGAGCAATAGCGACGTGGTGATCCAGTGGCTGTTTTGCTAGGGAAGACATTTTCTGGATGGCTACGCCCCCTCCTGGGGGCTCGCCATGACGATAGTGAATCATTAAAAAGCTTTAATTTGTTTGGTTAATTGTCTTTCTTACATCGGGCTCAGGTTATATAATTAGTCACAGTGTTTAATTTTTTTAGTTACCATTTGTGGATAGTTTTGAGTTAAACAAAATAACGGCTGCAGTATTAATCGCGCTTTTGGCGGCTATGATTGCGTGTCTTTTGGGGGATGCAGTTATTGATCCTCAAAAACCTCTAAAGAATGCCTATGTGGTAGAGGTTGGGGCAGATGCATCGTCTTCAGCGGCACCAAACCAAGAAAAACCTCTAGAGCCAATAGGACCCCTACTGGCTAAGGCAGATCCTGTAAATGGCGAGAAAGTTTTCAAAAAATGCCTGGCTTGCCATACGGCTGGTAAGGGCGAACCGCATAAAACAGGTCCAAACCTTTGGAATATTGTCATGAACCACATGGGTCATGAGGCTGATTTTGCGTACTCTGATGCTATCAAATCTAAAAAAGAGCAGTGGACTTATGAAAATCTGAATAAGTTTTTGCATAAACCCCGTGAATTTGCGCCTGGTACAAAAATGACTTTCATTGGGGTTGCCAATGACCAAGAACGTGCGGATCTGATTGCCTTTTTAAGGAAGAATGCGGATAGTCCGGTGGCGCTGCCTTAGGGAGATTTTATTAATCCAAATTGTTACAAACAAGAAAGTTATTATTGTTTTTCGTCATCATAGGAATTGTAACGAGCAAGATAATGTCTTTCCATTTCATCTTTACGAGATCTATAAATAAATCTTATAGCTAAAAGAGAGTAGAAGAAGAAAGTAGTATATATTATATTTCCATTACATTTCTCTAAAGATGACGAAGTGCCACATGATAAAAATAATAATATCCAAACAGAAAATTTATCTACATTAAATAAACGCGGATTAATATGTTGATTGTTGTTTGTTTTCTTTTTTAAATGTGAAAAATAAAGAAAATTTCCATACAAACCAAAAAAAACAAAACTACCTAAAAGTTCTATTACCCAGAACAATAAAATATAGAATCCTAGAGCTTCTGATATTTTATATCCATATGTAATAAAAATTAATGCAATAATGAGACTAAAAGTTAACAAAGATGAAATTAAAAAAGCTGTGAACGCTATTAAATACATTTTGCGATAGGCTAGCCACAATGCACCAAAAAGAGCAGCACTCCAATTCCATGAACTTTTTTTGCCATTTAGTATGTTCGTAAAAACATTTTGGTAATATCCATTGATAACATCACAGTCAGGTTCATTGTGTGGTTTTTTTGGTATTTTTCTTGCCAGTATCATCAAATCAGAGATTGTGGAGTTGCATACCAAAGTTATTTCTCTCTAGTTTTTCACTATATGGGAGAGTTCTTAGGGGATTCTAGAGACATTGTCAAGTTGATTTAAGAAATTAGATCTATTCCTCCAACCTAATCCCTAACCCTAAACATTGCCTCAACTTCAACAGCCGCACCTAAAGGCAGGGAATTGACGCCCACAGCGGCACGGGCATGGCGGCCGATGTCAGGGCCGAATATTTCCACCATAAGATCAGAGACCCCATTAATGACTTTTGGTTGATCGGTAAAATCAGGGCCGCAATTGACAAAGCCACCAATCCTAAGGCATTTTTCCACCCGGTCAAGGTTGCCATTACAGGCGGTTTTGAGCTGTGTTAAGATATTCAAACCACAAAGTCGCGCAGCATCCTGACCCTCGGCAAGGGATAAATCGATGCCAACTTTGCCCTTATAGTGAACTTGGCCTTCTCGCATGGGTAGTTGACCTGAGATAATAATAACCGATCCATGGCTTGTAAAAGGAAGATAATTAGCAACAGCTGTAGCGGGCGCTGGAAGTGTAAGGCCTAATTCACTTAAGCGTCTTTCTGCCATACTTGTCATTTTGATTCCTCTTTCGCTAGGTTTTTCTCAAGCCAATGAATATCGTAATGCCCAGAAATCACATCTGGTTCCTTAACGAGTTTACGGTGAAGCGGGAGCAGAGTTTTGATGCCGCCAATGACATACTCATCAAGCGCTCTTTCAATACGTTTAATGCATTCCTCGCGTGTTTTACCATGCGCAATCAGCTTTGCAACCATGCTGTCATAATGGGGGGGAACTGAATACCCTTGGTACATATGACTGTCTACACGAACGCCATAACCACCTGGGGCATGATAGTCCGTAATTTTTCCAGGTGATGGAATAAAGGTTACGGGGTCTTCGGCATTAATTCGGCATTCAATCGCATGACCGTTGAACGTTATATCTTTTTGGGTAAAAGATAAAGGCAGACCAGCTGCAACTTTAATTTGCTCTTGAACAATGTCAATGCCTGTGACCATTTCAGAAATGGGATGTTCAACTTGAATACGGGTGTTCATTTCCATAAAGAAAAATTCACCATCTTCGAAAAGAAATTCTAAAGTTCCAGCGCCGCGGTATCCCATCTTGCCAATAGCTTTGGTGACTATCGCGCCAAGGCTTGCCCGTAGTTCAGGCGTTAGGCCAGGTGAGGGGGCTTCTTCCCAGACTTTTTGATGGCGGCGCTGCAGGGAACAATCGCGCTCTCCCAAATGCACAGCATTTCCATGCGTGTCAGCTAAAACTTGAACTTCGATATGACGAGGGCGCCTTAGGTAACGTTCCATATAGACTTGATCATTGCCAAAGTTTGCTTTGGCCTCAGATCGAGCCATACGGAAAGCATCTAAAACTTCACCTTTGTTGTAAGCAACTTTCATGCCTTTACCGCCGCCACCAGAGGTAGCCTTAATCAAAATCGGAAAACCAATCTTTTCAGCAGAATTTAGGGCATCTTCCTCAGTCTCAACGCAGCCATCTGAACCAGGAACAACAGGAATGCCAAGTTCAATCATGGTCTTTTTGGCAGTAATTTTATCGCCCATCATGTTGATATGTTCAGGTGTTGGACCGATAAATGTCATGCCATGCTCTTCGATCATAGTGGCAAAGGCGGCATTTTCAGACAAAAAACCAACACCTGGGTGAATGGCATCGGCCCCTGTAATGTCAGCGGCGCTGATGATTGCGGGCATTTTTAAGTAGCTGTCTCTAGAGGGTGCAGGTCCTATGCAGACGCTTTCATCGGCTAATCGTACATGCATTGAATCAGCATCAGCCGTTGAATGAACGGCCACAGTTTTAATATCTAACTCTTTACAGGCACGTAAAATGCGTAAAGCAATTTCGCCGCGATTAGCAATTAGGACTTTTGAAAATAACGCCATAAAGCTTACTCAATCACAAGAAGAGGTTCATCATATTCAACCGGAGAGGCGTCAGACACAAGGATTTGAGTTACCTTACCAGCCTGAGTTGCCTTGATTTGGTTCATGACTTTCATGGCTTCGACAATCAAAAGGGTCTGGCCAACGATGATGCTGTCGCCAACTTTGATAAAATTAGGCGCGCCTGGTTCAGGTGAAAGATAAGCTGTTCCAACCATGGGTGAGCGCACAGTACCTGGGTGTTTTGCCCAATCTGTAGCGGAAGGAGCCGCTGCTGGAACTGCAGTGTGTCCTGTTGCTGCAGGAGAGGGCGCCATAACATGTGTTGCTACGGGGGCAATATTGGCTTTACGCGAAACATAAATGCGGCTGCCGTTGTCTTCGTATTCAATTTCACTTAAATCAGTGTCTACAAGAATTTCAGCCAGCTTTCGGACTGCATCTCCGTCAATGTTAAATTTAGATGACATAAAAAATTATTCCTGAATATTTATCATTTCAATTAATGCTCTTAATGCTAAGGTATACCCGCTTGCGCCAAAACCTGCAATAACACCTTTTGCGGCTGGCGTAATAAATGAGTGATGACGAAAGGTTTCTCGTTTGGCTGTCAGGCTTAAATGGACTTCAATAACAGGCACAGATAACATTAAAAGCGCATCCAGCAAACTAACAGATGTGTGCGTTAATCCGCCGCCATTAATAATAAGGCCCTTACCTCTAACGCCTACCTCTTGAACCCAATCAACTAATACACCTTCATGATTGGTTTGACGAAAATCAAGGTCGTGCCCAAATTGTTTGGCTATTTTTTCACAATTTTTTTGAATCGATTCTAAGGTTTCATGTCCGTAAATGTCTGGCTGACGAACACTTAGAAGATTAAGATTTGGGCCATTAAGGATGAAAATCATCGAAAAAATAGGACTTTCTGTTGGTTAAAGAATGAGCAGCTTCATTCTAGTAGAGGAACGATATTCTCGCAAGAATTCCATTCTTAAGCCCTTGGCAAATTAACAACTGTACCTTACTCTGGGTAGTGAAATTAATAACGCTGGAATATAAAAAGAAATGAAAAATATGCAGAAAACTTCCCCTGTTGTTTATGAAAATCCAATGCAAACGGATGGTTTTGAATTTGTTGAATTTGCAGCTCCAATGGCTGGATCCGATGTTGATTTAAGGGATTTGTTTCAAAGAATGGGCTTTACAGCAATTGCTAAACATCGCAGTAAAAGCGTAACTCTTTTCAGGCAAGGGCAGATCAATTTCATTTTAAATGAAGAGCCAAATTCTTTTGCCAGTCAATTCGCGAATTTACATGGGCCATCTGCCTGTGCAATGGCCTTTCGGGTGAAAGACGCAAAGTACGCCTTTGAGCGTGCATTATCATTGAGCGCTGAAGGGTTTTCTTCCCCCGTGGGTGAAGGCGAGCTTAAGATTCCAGCTATTACAGGCATTGGTGGAAGTCTGTTATATTTTGTCGATCAATATACAGACAGCACTATTTACGACGTTGATTTTGTGCCGCTTCCAGGTGTTAATCAACATCCTGTTGGATTGGGGCTGATTGAAATTGACCATCTGACGCATAACGTTTTTAAGGGACGGATGGATCACTGGGCCAATTTTTATGTAAAACTATTTAATTTCCGTGAGCAACGCTATTTCGATATCAGCGGAGCAAAAACAGGTCTGTTAAGTCGGGCGATGATTGCACCTTGCAGCAAAATCCGTATTCCTATTAACGAATCACGCGACGATAAATCACAAATCGCTGAATATTTAGATCTTTATAAAGGCGAGGGGATCCAACACATCGCCCTTACCACTGAAAAGATTATCGAAAGTGTGAATGACATGGCCGTTCAAAATATTCCCTTTATGACGGTTCCAAAGACTTATTATAAGGTTGTCGATGAACGTCTGCCAAATAGTGGTTTGCCATTAGAAGAGCTCTCGAAACATCATATTTTAATTGATGGAGAGATTGACGGAGCACGCAAGGATTTGCTGCTTCAGATTTTCACCAAAACTGTGATTGGTCCTATCTTTTTTGAGGTGATTCAACGCCTAGGCCACCAGGGATTTGGCGAAGGGAACTTTACAGCATTATTCGAAGCCCTCGAGCGCGATCAAATGGAGCGGGGTGTGTTGTAGGGATTTTTAACTTAACATTCTTTTAATTTTTCTTTTATAAGCTGAGAGCATTGAATTTAGAAAAGTGTGATTTTTCTATGAGGATGCTTCTTAGGTTTTTGTCTATTTTATTGGTTTTTTATGCTTCTGCATATGGTGCGGTTGAGTTAACTGTACCTCAAATAAATGCAAATTTAGGTCATTTAAATGATCCTCCAGGAGTTGCTGATGCAAATGAGTGTTTTGCATTTAAAAGATTTATAGATGATGCCACAAATCCAGCTGGTCCAGTCGGAGCCCCAAATCGAATAGCAGCAGTTCATCGTTTGCGTGAATTACTGAATAGTGCTTATTTTTTAAATAATGTTAGACAATATATTCCTAAGTCACCTACTGAATTTTTAAGTAATCGATTGCTTAAATTAGAGATAGGGCATAGAAATGCCCAAAATAATGATCGTATCGCAGCACTAAGACATATGATGGTACGTATTCAAACCACAGAAGAAACTTCAGCAAGTGGAATCTTAATTCCAGTTCCTGATATTTTTAATGTTGGTGGAGCACCACATCATAGTTGGGCAATTTTAACCTGAGGGCACATTTTGGATGATGTAGAAATAGAAAAAAAGATATTATTTCCGCCAGCAGTGAATTTTATGGCTGAGCTTAATGTTGCTATAGCAGGTTTTGTTGGTAATCCAATAATACCTATTCATTCCATAAAAGTTTTTAAAATGGATTCTTTTAAGCTGCAAAATACTAATGGAGTTGGGTATAAGGATTGCGCAAGATATCAGAGCTATCCCCCGTTATGAGTATCCTGGAGATCATGCCTTATGTTATTTAAATTTAACCTTAGATCAGATCAACGCAATTAATCATGTATTATTAGCCCATCCTGTAGCGCCTGCGTCTTATCCAAATATTCAATATGATGCTGCTACCCATCAAATATCATTTCAAAGTATTGGGGGATTTACTTACAATTTCAAATTTGTTGCTGATGCTGCAACAAGAGGTTCTCTTGTGGCCGCAGTAAATGGAGTAAATAAGTTAAATAATTTTGTTTTGGGCTATCCTTCTTATAATAATGCTTTAACTTTATCACAAGCACGACAAAATAATGCGGCCAATCATGATTTTGCTCTGTATGCAAATTTTATAGATATAGATGCTCATCCTGGCAACGATCGTATGTTTTTTCATGATGCGCCAACTTATCCAGGGATGAGTGGGGGGCCAGTTTTTAATACCCCAGATGGTAATAACGAAATCAACATTTTTGGAGTTGTTCATGGATATGACTCACCTGAACCACCAGATGGCATCCTTGCAAATAATCATCTACAATCCCGCTGTAGTGCTTCTTTTCTTATGGAAAAAATACTAAATTAGATATATATTACGCAAAATGATTTTTTACTAAAGAGAATAAAATGTCTAAATTATCTTTATTAAAAGAAATATTGAAGAATTTCGGATTTTTTGTAGTAGTGATTTTTTTTAGTTTTTATACAGCATTCTCTTCAGACTCTTCAGATGATGAAAAGGCGGCAGACGTAGGAGATAGTCCTCGTCTATCTATGACAGATGTAGCTGAGCAACTGGAAGATGTAGACGATGACGTTTCTTTTGAAACACTTAGGCAAAAGCGTCTCAAAATTTGGAATGAGAAACTACCAGAAAGAGCTCGGGCTTGGGGAATGAGTGAGGCAGAGTATTTGGAAAGAGCCAGTCAATATATTAGTTATTTTAAAAAAAGCACCCATACTCAGTATGGTGTAGAAGATCTTATTCCACGTTATCTTCCAGATGATTTAGAAGCCTATAATAAAGTCTGGAAACATACTGGCAAAACTTATACAAGAGATTCCTTTTCGATGTTTGGGCTACCGGCAAGAAAGTAAAGAGTATTTCTATTGTCCTAATGCACCATACAACTAAAGCTTGGTGTAATAAGTTTGCCTGCCATCAAAGGGCCAGCATAACCCACGCGCACAGAATGAAGCTTTCCTTCAATTGACTCT
>JAIEMR010000172.1 GCA_019751935.1 Alphaproteobacteria bacterium | reverse complement strand
GTTATTCACAGCTTCAAAATTACTCAACACCAATTCAAAATCGGTGTTGGTTACAAGTTCTAAACTTAGAAGTTGTCAAAACACAAAACCTACGACTGGAAACGGTCGTAGGTTTTTTTATTTACGCTCTCCCTCTTTTTGCCTTGTTACAATTCGTCACACACATATCTAAAAATAACAGTTATAGTACTGCTTAAGATTTAACGTTTTAAGGCAAGATTATGTGTGGAATTATTGGAGTTATAGGCACTGCTCCAGCTGGAGAGTATTTAGTTGATGGTCTAAAAAGACTGGAGTACAGAGGTTATGACTCAGCTGGCATAGCAACAATAGATCATGATCAAATTCATAGGCGGCGTTCTGCTGGTAAACTTTCTGAATTAGAACAGCTCCTCTCAAAGGATCCAATCACTGGTAAGGTTGGAATTGGTCACACGCGCTGGGCAACCCATGGAGCTGCTAATACTGAAAATGCTCATCCGCACTCAAGCGGCGAGGTTGCTGTTGTTCACAATGGCATTATTGAAAATTTTGCCGATCTAAAAGAATCATTGCAAAAAAAAGGGCATACCTTTCAAAGTGAAACAGACACTGAAGTCATCGTACATTTGATAACAGATTTCTTGACTGAAAACTGTACCCCGTTACAAGCTGTGCAAAAATCCTTGAACCTTTTAAAAGGGGCGTTTGCGCTTGCTATCATCTTTAGAAGCACTCCAAATATGATGATTGCAACACGTAAAGGCAGTCCCTTAGTTCTTGGAATTGGTGATAAGGAATTATTTGTAAGTTCTGATGCAATCGCTTTTGCTCCCTGGACTCAGACATTATGTTATTTGGAAGAAGGGGATTTGGTTGTCTTAGAAAAAAATCCTTCTGATTATCAGTGTTCATATAAATTTTATGACAAGGATGGTAATGAAGCCTTGCGTTCTTTAAGGAGAAGCCAGGTCACCGGAGAAGCAGTCAGTAAGGCAGAGTATAGCCATTATATGCTCAAAGAAATTTTTGAACAGCCAACTGTCCTCAGTAATACACTACAGTCCTTAATTCATCTGGAAGATAAAATAATAGAGCTCCAGGGAATAGACTTAGATTGGAAATCATTTAAACGTATTCAAATCATTGCATGTGGTACTTCGTATTATGCTGGTCTTGTTGCAAAATATTGGTTTGAAAAATGGGCCTGTATTCAAACAGATGTGGAAATAGCCTCAGAATTTCGTTACCGCAGCCCTGTTCATGTTCCAAATACACTTAATATTTCTATTTCGCAGTCTGGAGAAACAATTGATACGTTAGCTGCATTATCGATGCTGAAAGCAAGGGGTGAAAAAATTCTGTCGATTGTGAATGTGGCAGAGAGTTCTATTGCGCGCCAGTCAGATTTTGTGATTCAAACTTTAGCCGGCCCTGAGATAGGCGTTGCATCGACAAAAGCATTTACAGCGCAATTGATGGCACTGGCTTGTTTAAGCCTCAAAATGGGGCAAGAGACTAAGAAAATCATGCCTCTAACTTTGGAATCCCTTGTAAATTCCTTATTTTCTCTTCCCGGTATAATCAGCCATGTTTTACAAAGCCATGAAATTTATAGAAAGCACGCGCTTAGTTTTACAACAGCTCGAAATGCATTGTATTTGGGGCGCGGTGTTACTTATCCAATTGCTTTAGAAGGTGCTCTTAAGCTTAAAGAAATATCGTACATTCATGCCGAAGGTTATGCGGCTGGCGAGTTAAAGCATGGCCCTATAGCCCTTATTGACACCACCATGCCCGTAGTTGTATTAGCGCCTTATGATGAATGGTTTGAAAAAACACTTTCCAACCTTCAAGAAGTTATTGCCAGAGGCGCACAAGTGCTTTGCCTAACAGATGAAGCTGGAGCCGCTAAAATAACTCAGCAAATTAAGGCAATTTATTCAGTTGAAATCATCACGCTTCCAAAGGTTGATACTTTCTTTGAACCCTTGCTTTATACAATTCCCGTCCAATTGCTGGCATATTATATTGCATTACTTAAAGGCACCGACATTGATCAACCACGTAACCTTGCAAAATCTGTGACGGTTGAGTAAGAGGAAGTCCGACCAAAATGCATACAACTCCGAAAAAGTCTTGACTATTTCGGAGTTTGCTCTATTATAGTCGTATCATCAAATGATTTTATGATTAGAAAATGGAACGATTTCTATCAAAGTTTATTGTCAGAGATTCAGAAAAAAAAATTATTCTTTTGTCTGGACCACGGCAATCAGGGAAAACAACACTTACCAAACAACTTTTTAAAAAATTTGATTATTTCAATTTTGATCTAGCAGAAGATCGTGAATCTCTCTTTAAGAAACGCTGGGATCGGAATGCAGATTGCATTTTGTTTGATGAAATACACAAGATGCGCGATTGGAAAAGGTGGCTTAAGGGGATTTATGATACAGAAGGAAACAAGCCAAGACTTATCGTCACAGGCAGTGCCAACCTTGATGCATTTCAAAAGGTAGGAGATTCTCTAGCAGGTCGTTATTTTTCATATCGACTTCATCCTATAGATATTAAAGAAGGCGTTTCTTTTTGGAATAAAAACGTTGATGAAGTATTTAAGCGCTTGATGGATTGCGGTGGTTTTCCCGAACCTTTTTTGGAAGGAAACCTTGATTTTTACAGGCGCTGGCAAAAATCACACCTTGATGTTATCTTGCGTCAAGATTTTCTGGATCTTTATTCCGTTCGTACAATTCGATTGCTTGAATTATTGATTGATCTTTTAAAACCTAGAGTATCGAGTGCAACATCTTATGCTAATCTTGCCAATGATTTACAAGTTGACAGTAAAACAATTAAAAGTTGGTTAGAAATGCTTGAAAATATTTATGCAGTTTTCAAGATAACCCCTTATCATAATAATATTGCTAGGTCTCTTTTAAAAGAACCTAAGTATTATTTTTATGATATTGGCCGTGTGGTTGATATTGGCGCGCGTCTTGAAAATTTGGTTGCTTGTTGCTTGCTTAAAGAAATTCATTACGTTGAGGATATTTATGGCCATCGGGGTCATCTCCATTATTTGAGGACGAAAGATGGCAAGGAAATAGATTTTTTAATTGTCATAGATGATAGGCCAATCTTATGCATTGAAGTAAAAAATGCAGATGATAAACCAGCGCCTTCTTTTGATCATTTTGAGAAGTTTTTAAAGAATATTCCCCGTATTCAACTGGTTGCTAATTTAAAACGCGAGTTTACAACAGAAAATGGTATCCAAGTTTGTCATTTAGCTAATTTCTTAGCTGAATTCGATTTAAAGAGTTATTTGAAGGATTGATTTTGATCAACCCAGAAATCTGGCTAAGTCTGTGACGGTTGAGTAGAGATTTTATAGTCATCTTGAGTTGTTCAGAATCGTGAATATAGCTACACTAAGACCAATCTGTGTATTACTTTCATGATGACAATTATGGTTAATGATTTAAAACATGCAATGACCTCAGCAAAGAGGGATTCTTCATACATATTAGAAGTTGGGGAGAAGGGAGAGGAAAATTTAAACCTTCAACATAAAATGTTGGAAAGTAACTCTATCGAGCAGTTGAACAAAGCAGGCTTGAGAGAGGGAATAGTTGTTTGGGATATTGGTTGTGGAAGTGGAGAGATGACGGAGTATATAGCCTCAGTTGTTGGATCTACTGGGCATGTTTACGCCGTAGATGCAAGTGAAGAGCAAATAAAAGTTACAAAAAAGCGGATCACAAGTGCTGATTATAGAAATGTTTCCTTTATAGTTGATGATATATCATCATTTGAAAACAAGAGCTTTGAGGAAGCGGATATTGTCTATTCAAGGTTTCTTTTAATGCATGTTAAAGGACCAGAAAATGTACTAAACCGTATGCTAGCCTTATTAAAGCCATCTGGAGTTCTTGTTTGCCAAGAAACCGCTATGGATTCAGTAAACAACAGTTCTGGGAATGTCTTTATTGATAGATATTTTCAATTGCTTATCGCCTATGGTTCCCAGAATGGTTTTGATTATAATATTGGAAGAAAATTGCAAACTTTGTGTTCCACTGTTGCCTCCTTCTCAAAAATTGATTATTACGTGACCAAGTTAGATCTTAATTCAAGCAATGGAAAGAAATTGTTACTTTCTAGGCTCGATGAATTTAAAGATAAATTAATCGGAGCAAATCTCGTTTCTGAGCAGGAAATGGCTGAGATCAAACAAGGTATGAGTGATTATTTTGAAAGTCCTAGATTGTCGGATTGTACGTTATATACAGAGCAAGCACACTTATTAGCATTTCAGTAATTTGCGATACAATTATCTCTAAGTCTGTGACGATTGAATAGAGATTTAAAATAGGACCATTAGTATCTGAAATCTTTTAGTAAATATTAAAAGATTTCAGATATTCTTTTCCCAATTCAATTAATCGGCTGCTGACGAAGCTGGGCTGCCAACAACAGGAACTGGTCCAATCGCTGTTAAAATGCGACCTTTGATAGCATCCGGAACATCGGCGTGCAAAGATGCTGACCTGAGCCAATCTGTTGTATATCCTTCACGATAGCTTATTAACTGATTTACTATGTGAGACAACTTAAAATAAGGTTGACCATCTACTAAGCGATCAGCATAGGCAAGGAGCATGGTAGTTTGAATTTCCTTTTCAGCCGAAGCAGTATCTGGGGCAGTACGAACTGGGCTATTAATTCTAAGTGTTAAGACATGAGCGGTTGGCTTGTTTGTATCCATGTCATTTAGCGTATGATAAACAAGATTTGAATGACCTTGAGGAGTAAATATTAAACGAAGGTGTTCAACGGGAAAGGTAGGATTATCATCAGATGCAGAATGGGCGTTTAAGCCTAAACTGCAAATTAAAACACTAAAGATAAGGGCTTTCTTTAAAATATGCATATAAAATCTCCAAATATAAAAAGTTAATACGCCATTTATATTGGATTTATTTTTTTAAATGCAACAAGAATAAAAGTTATTTTCTTAAAATGCATACCTTCGGAATATAAAGATGCCTGTTTAAGCTAATTTCTTAACCATTAGGAAATGATTGAGACCTTTGAAAAAGCCAATGTCTCTTATAAATTCGGCAACTGCTTCAAATCCGGCTTTTTCGTAAACGTGCTTTGCCCTTGGATTATTTGCGGCGGGATCAATAATAAATGTATCTATTGATGAATCAATTTTTGTTTGAATGAACCCCGTAAAGGATATAAGTGTATGAGGGCCAAGGCCCTTCCCAACATAATTCTCATCACCGATTGCGAAATCAAGACTGAATGTTTTGCCTTTTTTAGAAAGATGAGGCTTCCAGATTTCTGGAATGGAGTCTGTTGGCATGATTTCCGAAGTCATCAATAAACAATAGGGATGATTGTCAATTGACCCAATCCAGTAATCAAAAATTCCATTTGCATAAGGGGAGGGTTCTTTTCTCCCATTTATAAAAATAAGGATATCTTTCCGGTGATCCTCACTATTATCCCAAAATTCTTGAACATGATGGTTCGCTAGCCATGAAAAAATACAAGACTCATGTGATAAGTTTGCTTTTTCAAAATAAACAGTTGGTTTCTCTTTATCTTGCATGTGCCTTATGCATTTCTTTCTCTAAATAGGGCCTCAAATATTGCCCTGTATAACTTCCTGCGACATTAATAATATCTTCAGGAAGGCCAACGGCAACAACTTTACCGCCCTTAGCGCCGCCTTCTGGGCCCATATCAATAATCCAGTCAGCTGTTTTAATGACCTCTAGGTTGTGCTCAATAACAACCACGGTGTTTCCTTGATCAACCAGTTTATGCAGGACCTCTAATAATTTCCTGATGTCTTCAAAATGAAGACCTGTTGTGGGTTCATCCAGAATGTACAATGTTCGTCCTGTTGCTCTTCGAGAAAGCTCTTTAGCTAATTTCACGCGCTGGGCTTCTCCGCCTGACAACGTTGTTGCTTGTTGTCCTACGTGAATATAGCCAAGGCCAACTTGCTGAAGGCTTTTGAGCTTATCGCGAACTTGTGAATGAGCCTCAAAAAACTCAACCGCTTCATCAACGGTCATATCCAAAACATCGGCAATCGTTTTGTGTTTATAAGTTATTTCGAGGGTTTCCCGGTTATAGCGTTTTCCATGACACTGATCACATTGAACGTAAACATCTGGCAAAAAGTGCATTTCAATTTTAATAACGCCGTCGCCTTGACATGCCTCGCACCTTCCACCCTTAACGTTAAAGGAAAACCGTCCAGGACTATATCCGCGCGCTTTTGATTCTGGCAGACCTGAAAACCATTCTCTGATGGCTGTGAAACAGCCAATATAGGTTGCAGGGTTTGAACGGGGCGTACGGCCAATTGGCGACTGGTCAATATCAATAACTTTATCAATATATTCCATGCCGAGTAGTTTTTTATGGGGTCCTGGAATCTCGCGTCCATGGGTAAATGAACGAGCAATTGCTTTGTATAACGTTTCAATTACAAGCGAAGATTTCCCGCCCCCTGATACACCTGTTACACATGTGAATGTCCCAAGAGGGATTTTTACGGTGACATTCTTAAGGTTATTTGCCGTGGCTCCGATCAGCTCAAGGGATTTCCCAGGATGACCATGACGCCTTTCTATTGGTAAGGGAATAAATCGTTTACCTGTAAGGTATTGCCCAGTAATGCTTTCCGCTGAATCCATAATGTCTTGCGGGGTTCCTTGGGCAATGATTTCACCGCCATGAACACCGGCGGCTGGCCCCATGTCAATGACGTAATCAGCTGTTTTAATAGCGTCCTCGTCATGTTCAACAACAATAACCGTGTTTCCTATATCGCGTAGGTGTTTTAATGTTGTTAAAAGGCGGTCATTGTCACGTTGGTGAAGTCCAATAGACGGTTCATCCAAAACATACAAAACACCCGTAAGGCCGGACCCTACTTGAGACGCAAGTCTGATACGTTGACTTTCGCCTCCCGATAGAGTTCCAGAAGATCTAGAAAGGGTCAAATAATCAAGCCCGACATTGACCAGGAAATGCAAGCGACTATTGATTTCCTTTAAAATTCTGGCAGCGATTTCTTGTTGTTTTGGAGTAAGTTTTATGTCCTTAAACCATTTGAGAGCATTAAGGATAGAAAGCTCACAAATATCTGCGATGCTTTTATCATTGATTTTTACACATAAAGCCTCTGGCTTTAATCGTTTGCCTTCACAAACAGAGCAGGAATGTTCATTTTGAAAACGAGAGAGATTTTCACGAACCCAATCGCTTTCTGTTTCTTGCCAGCGGCGCTTTAGGTTAGGAATAACACCTTCAAAGGATTTCTTTGTGATATAGGTTCTAACCCCATCATTGAAATGAATTGGAATAGGTTCCTTATTGGAGCCATAAAGAACTGCATTTTGAACATGTTCAGGTAGTTCATTAAAAGGCAAAACGGGTGAGGCATCATAATACTTAACGACGCCCTCTAGGACTTGAGCATAATACTCACGGGAATAAGAGCTTCGTTTGCTGGTTTGTGAATCATCACTCCAGGGAACGACAGCGCCTTCTCGGATGCTCTTATTAGGATCTGGCACAATCAAGCTTGGGTCAAAGACAATTTCAATCCCAAGCCCATCACAGCTAGGACAGGCCCCTTGAGGACTGTTAAAGGAGAAAAGCCTAGGTTCAATTTCATCTAAGGTAAAGCCGGAAACAGGGCAGGCAAATTTGGCAGAAAATGTTGTTGTTGTTCCATCATCTGCATTTTCCAGCCACACCAAGCCATCACTTAAATGAAGTGCTGTTTCAAGGGAATCTGCAAGTCGCGTACGCCATTCTGGCTGCCCTTCTGCTTCTGGAACAACAAGACGGTCAACAACAACGGCAATATCATGTTTGATGTTTTTGCTTAAGTTTGGAACCTCATCCAGGTCATAAACCTTGCCGTCGATTTTAACGCGCTGGAACCCTTTTTTCTTTAGGTCCAATAATTCTTTTTTATATTCACCCTTACGGCCGCGGGCGATAGGGGCCATCAGCAGTAATTTCGTACGAGGTTCCATTACCAAAATGCGATCAACCATTTGACTGACGGTTTGGGCTTCAATGGGAAGACCGGTTGCTGGAGAATGGGGCACACCAACGCGCGCATACAATAGGCGAAGATAATCATACAGTTCAGTAATTGTGCCTACAGTTGAGCGGGGGTTTTTGGAAGTTGTCTTTTGTTCAATTGAAATAGCAGGGCTAAGGCCTTCGATCGAATCAACATCAGGCTTTTGCATCAATTGTAAAAACTGACGCGCATAGGCGGATAGGCTTTCAACATACCGGCGCTGCCCTTCGGCATAAAGCGTATCAAAGGCGAGAGACGACTTACCCGATCCACTGAGGCCTGTAATGACCACAAGTTTATCGCGCGGCATGTCAACATTGATGTTTTTTAAATTGTGTTCGCGTGCACCACGAATGCTTATTTGATTTTGGCTCATGCCTGAATTTGAATTAGAGAAAAGTTGATCTATTTATAGCAGTGATTGCTTAAATTTGATACTGTCTTGAGTCATGTGTTGGGGAGTCTCTAGCTTTTCAACTTTTCCATGAATTCTCTATGGGCGGTTACTTGTTCGCTTATTCTAGAACAATATCCTTGAACTGCTTTTATAAACTCTGAAGAACCCATGGTATAGGGGGTCATGTCTGAAAATCTCTGTTTAACGGGCTCATTAGGTAGTTTTTCATCCAGATAATGTATCAACCTATAATTTATATTCTCTGCTTCTTCTTCGCTAGGTAAAGAAGAACCAGGTTTACCTAAATTTTCGCATACATAAGGAAAACCCTCCAAATATATATAGGGCCTGTACCAGTTATTTTGGCGCTTTTCTTCCTCTTCTTTTCTTCTTTCCTTCTCCAAAACGATTTTTAATTTATCAAATAACCATTCATTTGGAAAAAGCACATATCGAATTGCTTGACGAATCTCTTTACGCTTTAATTGATAAAAGAAAGGTGTCATTTTGTAAGGTCCTGCAATGCCAAAGAAACTTGGTAATTTATTAAGATATTCAATGATATTTTCATCGGAGAAGTCAGCTTGTAGTTTTTTAAGGGCAGTTGCTGATTCGGGCAAATATTTCCACTGTCCATAACCGGAAGGCTCTGCTCGTAAATCTTCTAATACTCTTGTTTCTAGCCATAAAAAGGGAGAGATCGGTTTTGTTTCACTCGATAATCCTAAATCATCTGGATCAAGAATATTTTTCAGAGGGCTTGTCATCCGTGGGCGTAGCTTCGGATTCACCCTATAAAGCCCTGCCGCTAATTCTGTTTGCAAGTCAAATTCCATAGCAATTGTATAAATGGATTGGGTAAAGAGCCTGATTAACCTGTCTTTAGACTCTTTATTGAGAATAATTGAAGGATGGAATAGGCTATGAAACCCTCTTTCTTCGTTGTGTGTTCTTTCCTTATAAATAGGAATATCTTTTGCAAACTCAATTATTTTTTCTGCAGTGGGATTTCTTAACAAACCTATTAGCGTAGCATCATTTCTTTCTAATTTTTGCTTAAGGTCCTCAATTAATTTTGCTAAAGGATTATCTTCTTGGTGGCGATCTTTTTCTTGTTTATTTAACAGTTTACTTTCAGCTGATACTAGCTTAACACTTTGTGCTTTTTCTTTAAGCGCTTTCAATTTGCTATGCTCTAGATCGAGTCTTTCATCATCTTGAATTTGGCGAATAAAATAAAGTATGGGATCAAAGTAATCTTTTAAAAATTGGACTCTACTGCTCCTGTTCATTTGTAGAGTTGCTGCATCAATATCATGTCCATGATCAGGCAAAATTACAGGATCAACAAGATACCTTTTGTTAATCTTACTAAGCTTACCTAAGAAATTTAACGATGCATCAACGCCAACATTTTTATCTTTAACCCCATGCATTAACAAAACCGGACGATTAAGTCGATCTAAATGATAGATGGGTGACATTTTTTCATTAATGGAGTTATCCATAAGGGGATCGCTGGCTAAATAAAGTGTGTGTTGTTTAATTGTGAAGCGGCTGCCATCTTGATTAGTTCTTGTTGTATAGTCTCTGCTGCGTGCAAATCTTCCCCTCACTAGATTAGACTTGGAATTCTCCAGATTAGTTTGATCTTGAGCCCAATCATAAAAGCCAGAATAGGGTATATATCCATCGAATAACTCTCTAAATGGTTTATTGGGAACAGCCTTTTGCATCACATAATCTGATGTGGCTGCCATCATTGTCATATAACCCCCAAAACTACTTCCATGAAGGAATACTTTGGTCTTACCAGGGACAATTAATTTTGGGTAAGAAGAACCATTGTCTTTGACAAAAACTTGATCCCTAAGGGCTGTATAGATATCTTCGATATCCTCAAAAATTTGGTTTGGGAAATTGGTGTAATTGTAACGTAACTCGTGGATATTTGGCGGTGCTTCCATTCCGTCCCCACCCATTCCTTGAACCGTAATCACAATGCATCCAGCATGGGCAAGAACTGTTTCTTCTTGGAATCCTGATTTATTAGTATGGAGTGGAAAATTCGCCAAGATTCCATCATATATGTTGAAAACAACAGGGGTGCCAGGTTTTACATTTTTTGGAATATAAATATTAAAACCAATACCAGAATCTAAGCTGAATGGCTGTGGAGTTCCATTCTTTAAATACTGCAAAGAAGAAGATCTATAACTATCAAAAGAATCCCCAAACGCAGCAGTGACAAGCTGATAGTTAGTGCCTCTTGGGTTTTCTTTAATGCGGGCTTGCCACCATTCTTCCATCTCACGGGATGTTGTTTGCATTTCTTTGCATTCTGGACATATCCCAAGATGAGCATCTGTTGCTAGATTCTCTTCTTCTAAGGTAGATGGAAAGAGTGAAATCGGTTCATATCTCAACAATTCAGACAATATAGTTTTTCCATTGTCATCCGTAAAAGAACCAACCTCTTTCAAAAAAGTCTCACTTACGTTCGGCTTAGCGGGAATTTTCTGACTAAGTTTTATTTGTTGAACCCTTTCAACAAACTCTTTTGCACGGTGTTTTTGAACTTTAGCGAGAACAGTTGATTTTTTTTCAAAAGAAAAAAAAGGATCACCTTTTATCATCAGTCCTAAAATTGTTAAAGTTTTACGTGCTAGATCTCTGGTTGTTAGATCTATTGGTGTACTTTTAATGCCGCCAAAGCCGGCACCGTTCTTGAAAATATTAGCGGAAAGCTGAAGATAAGAACGAGCTAATGGTAATTTATCATGATGCTGAGCAAGCTTATAGGCTTCGTTAGCAGCCCAATATGCCATCTTATAGCCTTTTTGAGCAGATGCATAAGCTGATGTTGCAACTTCAATTTCACTTCGATGCTCATTCCAGGCTGTTCTAATATGGCTATCGTTCCAAAATCCAAAAGCTGTACTATGGCAAATGAGAAATATGAAAACTATCCATCGCACGATTTATGAAATCCAAGGTAATGCAACCAATGCTTCAATTGTAAAAAGGGTTAGTTAAAAATTAATTAATGCGTGTTAACAAAGAAAATTATGCCAATGCTGAATTAGTTGATTTATCAACAGCTGCAGCTACGCACGAATCTGACCAGATATTTAAAGCCGTTTCTAGCATATCAATCAAGGCGTAAAATGGCAAAATAATCCCCATGATTGCTAAAGGATAATCCATTGCAAATAAAAGCAGTAATCAAAATAAATACAGCATACGCATTCATGCTAATCGTTGTGCGAAGGGGAAAGGTAAATTTAGCAATCTTATAGAAAATATATGCATTAATTAACAAAGTATTAAACAAATGCAGTTATGCTTATATATTAATTTACTTTTATTGTTGTTGAGCAGTTTTGTGAAAAAAAATCTTTTAATTTCTTTGCTTTTTATAGGGTGTAATTTTTTCAATTTCTGCACGTCTAAGGCTATAGCTGCGGAAGCAAGTCCTGCAATAATATTAGAAAAAATTCTTAAACTCGATTTATCAACTTTAGAAGACGAGAAAAAATTTAATATTGCAAAAGGGCTAGAAGAAAATGTAGAGGTCTTTCTTGCATTTTATGAAGTAGAACTTTATAGGGAGCTTACAAAGCTTTTAGTTGCTTTAAAAACTAGTCTTCCTAAAATTGACAGCGCTGATTTTCGCACTTTGTTATTGGATGTAGTGGAAAAGTCAAAACTTTTGAATAAAATCAACAGAATAACAGGAAATATATTGAGAATACTGTCTATAAGTTTAGATGGTAGGCAAAAGTATACAATATATGTAATAAAACATTTAGATGCACTTATAAATGCAGCTCAAGATCTTATTAAAAAAGCAGAAGAAAAAGGAATACTCATTAATAAATATGAAACTGAGGATAATATAAAAGCATTAAAAAGATTTAAAATAGAAATAACAGATATTTTAAATAAGGCTGAAAATAGCATTGATCCTCGATTTAATAACAAACTTTCTGGAAAAGAGTTAGAACGTATTCTAAATTCTCAAGGCCCAGAAAAACGAACTAACTTAGATATTTCTGAGGTAATAGATGGCCTTAAAAGATTAGATATGTTGGGGTTTATAAGAAAGCAAAATCCGATGATAAATGCTTTTATCGAAGAAGTGCTTAAATTTGAACAAGATATTGAGAGCGAATCAGGCGAGAGCACCCCTGTAACAGAAAAAGACAGTGGAGGCTCAATTAAAGTTGAAGAGCCAACCCAGAAAAGCATACAAAAAACACTTCCTTCTAACCATCTGAAAGAAGCGATAGAAGCAAGAAGGCGATTATTAACTAAACATGACGTTGAAAGCGAATCTGATGACGATTATTCTGACACAGAGGGATAAGGTTCTGTTGTAAGTGATGTAATAGCACCAGTTTATAGTTTTTGTTTAGTTTTGAGGATGATAAGTCAATGCTGAATTAGTTGATTTATCAACAGCTGCAGCTACGCACGAATCTGACCAGATATTTAAAGCCGTTTCTAGCATATCAATCAAGGCGTAAAATGGCAGAATAATCCCCATAATTGTTAAGGGATAATCCATTGCCACAAGCAATGAGCTTGTTAAGAAATAGCATCCCATAGGAACGCCTGCGTTACCCACAGCGGCAATTGTGGCAATAACCACCCAGAGGCCCATTTCCAAAGGGGTTACCGAATGACCATAGCTGCCCATAACAAACAAAACAGTGACCAAAATAAAGGCAGCACATGCATTCATGTTAATTGTTGTGCAAAGGGGAAAGGTAAACTTAGCGACCTTTGGGGAAATACCAGCGTTTTCCTCAGCGCATTTTAGGGCAAGGGGCAGGGTCGCAACCGATGATTTTGTAAAAAAGGCCATGGTAATGGCCGGGAACATGGCTTTGAAAAGGCGTACCGGGGAAATTTTGAAAAACTTTAAAAAGGTTGGCAGGATAACGCTCCCTTGTACAAGGTTGGCAAGCACAACGCAAGCAAGGTATAAAAAGAGTCCCTCAATCGAAAGTCCCTGCTTTAATTCATTTACAAATAAAACTGAAAACCCCCAAATGCCAATTGGCATAATCCTAACAATCCAAGAGGTGATTTTGGTGATAACCGCATACATATCTATAAAAAATTCAGTCAGGTAGGATTTTTTTTCTTTCTTCTTATTTTCATGTTCAATCACCAATAGCGCTAGGCCAAACAAGATGGCTAAACATAAAACGCCAATAACATTGTTTTCGTGAAAGGGCTGAATAATGTTGGAGGGAATAATATTGGTCAAATGATCAAAGTAACTGAAAGATTTTGCGGATGCGTTGGTCTCTTCAATTTTTAAACTATGACTTACAGGGTTAATAATTAAGAAAAGAAGAAGTCCAATCGCCGCTGAAATGACGGTTGTCAAAAAAGTATAAGAAATCACTTTTTTGCCAAGTGATCTGGTTTCTTCAAGATTTTTCATTCCAGCAATCGTTGATGCAACTGAAAAGAAAATAATAGGAACGCTAATCAATTTCAAAAGGTTCACAAACACTTTGGTAACGAAATCGGCTGTGTTCGTGATGGCTTGTATCTCTAGGTAACCGCAGATGATACCAAGCAAAAAAGCAGCTAGAATCAAAAAAGAAGGGTTTAGAAAAGGCGATTTCGCCTTAAGATGAATGCACATATTTTAGAAATTCCATTAGATGGCCTGTCAAGATAACATTAAACAGCCTGGATCCTCGGGTCAAGCCCGAGGAAAACTAAAGGAAGCAGGTAAAAACGTACACACTGAGTCAGAGACTACTTATCTTCCCAAGGAAAGACGATCCAAGTATCTTGCGGAAATTCTTTTGCAGAGAAATCGGCATACGGTTTTCCAATCGGTTTAGAAACCAGAGTTATATAATAAGCTTTAGGATAAAGTCTGCGGGTATATTGTAGAGTTGTGCCTTTATCAGCAATATCATCAACCACTAACCATCCCTCTCCACCATCAGTGATATCATTTGGTGCGTAGATTTCTCTCATATTACCTGATTCTTTTTTTTCACTATAACTTTCAAGACAAATGACCCTGACATTCTTGATATTTAGTTTTTGCCCTAGTACGCCAGCTGGGGCTAATCCGCCTCGTGATATTGCAAGAATACCTTTAAATTTTGGTAAAGTTCCACAATGATCAGCGACAACTTGTGCTAAATTCTTAGCTTCATCCCAACTCATATAATGCTTTGTAGGGGATGGTTGAGCGCTAGAAGATTCTCCTGCTGGGGTGAGAGAGGCAGAATTTACTACCGCTATTGAACTAATAAATAGGGCCAAAATGAATGTAAGCGCGATTTTCATATACTCTTGTACTCTGTCCTTTAAAATTAAGATCCAATTAGGCTAGGAAATAATTTTGACGCTGTCAAGTATGCTTAAGTAATATACTTTCTGAAAAGCGGCAATTTTTTGTTTAATATTATTTCCTTGCTGCCAGAATGCTCAAATTTTTAATAATGAGTTTGGTCCCCTTAAGCCTTGTTTCTGGGTTCGGCCACTCACGTATAAAAACCAATTTCTGATCGGGGCGAAACTTTGCATGCCCTGCCTTGTTTGTGTCAGGTGACTGCAAATAGGCAATTAAGCCATGATGATTGGGGAAAAGGTTATTACGGAAAGAAATGACTAGTCCCTTTGGTCCAGCATCTATTTTTTCAATATTGGCTTTTCTGCACAAAGCTTTTAATTCAATCACTTCGAAAAGGTTGTTCACTTCCGCTGGCAGTGGACCAAATCGGTCAATCATTTCAGCTGCAAATTCATCAATTTGCGCGCGGGTTTCAAGGTGGGCAATTCGGCGATAAAGACCCAGCCTAAGACCAAGGTCAGCCACATAAAGCTCAGGAATTAAAACAGCAGTACCAACGTTAATCTGAGGAGTCCATTCAGATGTTAGCTCAAGTCCCTCATCTTGATCGGCTTGTTCGGCTCTGGCCATAATAATGGCTTCTTGCAAAAGGTGTTGATAAAGCTCAACTCCAACCTCACGGATATGTCCGGATTGTTCCTCGCCAACGATATTACCAGCTCCACGGATATCCATGTCATGACTGGCAAGACTAAAGCCAGCACCAAGGGTATCTAAACTCTGCATAACATGAAGACGCTGCTCAGCAACGCTTGAGATAGCTTGATTAGGGGGCATTGTCAGATAAGCGTACCCTTGAGTTTTTGCTCTTCCAACCCGTCCCCGCAGTTGATAAAGCTGAGCCAGGCCAAATAAATCAGCACGGTGGATGATAAGAGTATTGGCCGTTGGAATATCAATGCCAGATTCAACAATATTCGTTGAAAGCAAAAGATCATATTCACGGTCATAAAAGGCTGTCATGACCTCTTCCAATTCATTGGCTGGCATTTGTCCATGAGCCATAATGCACTTGATTTCAGGTACAAGGGCTTTAATTTGCTCTGCCAATTTATGAAGATCTTCAATCCTAGGGGAAACGTAGAAAATTTGGCCGCCGCGATGGTATTCACGTAAAATAGCCTCTTGAATGACAACAGGGTCAAAAGGCATTACAAAGGTGCGAACAGCAAGGCGGTCGATTGGCGGCGTTGTAATCAAGCTCATTTCCCGAACGCCGCTTAAGGCCAATTGAAGCGTGCGAGGGATAGGGGTTGCTGTCAAGGTTAGAACATGAACGTCAGATTGCAGTGTTTTTAATTTCTCTTTTTGTTTAACGCCGAAATGTTGTTCTTCATCAACGATCATCAATCCTAAGTCAGCAAATTTGGTTTTATCCGAAAATAGAGCATGGGTTGCTATAACAATATCAACTTTTCCTTCCGCAAGCTCTCCGCGGATTAAGGCCATATCCTTTGGCTTAACCAGGCGAGAGAGCTGAGCAACTTTATAAGGGAAACCTTGAAAGCGTTGTTTAAAGGTATGGTAATGCTGACGACATAAAAGGGTGGTTGGAACAATAACCGCAACTTGTTTGCCGTTCGCAGCCGCAATGTAAGCAGCTCTTAGGGCGACTTCTGTTTTTCCAAAGCCTACATCACCGCACACCAAGCGGTCCATTGGTTTTCCAGACGCCATATCCTCCAATGTTTCAGCAATTGCCCGCAGTTGATCGTCAGTTTCTGCATAAGGGAAACGCGCACAAAATTCGTCAAACTCATTGGTGGTTTTTTCTAAAACAACACCTTCATGAAGGGCCCTTTCGGCGGCCAGGCGAATCAGATACTCAGCAATGACGCGAATGCGTTTTTTCACCTTTGCTTTTCGGTGTTGCCAAGCCGATGAGCCTAATTTATCAAGTTGAGCTAAGCTATTGTCATTGCCATAGCGGGTAATGGCATCAATGTTTTCAACGGGTAAGAAAAGTTTATCGCCGCCATCATACAAAAGGCACAAGCAATCATGGGCGTTATTGTCGATGGTGACTGTTTCAAGGCCAAGGTAGCGGCCAATTCCATGTTCACGGTGAACGATGAGATCATTGGTTGCTAATTGATTGGCTTCAAGGAAAAATGTATCGCTTTTCTTTTTTTTATGACTTGGCCTTGTTATGCGGTCGCCAAGGATATCTTGTTCAGTTAAAACCAAGCATTCAGGTGTTGCAAAACCTTGCTCAAGGGGAATAATCAGTGAGTAAACAGCTTTCTGATCAGCCTTTGGATCGGGCCATTTTGTAACTGGCAGTACGCGCTTTAGACCATGCTCTCTTAAAACAGTTTCTAACCGCTGGCGAGATCCATCAGTATGGCTGGTGATGATAATTTTGCGTCCCTGATCTTGATGACTCGTGATCGTTTCGCAGACTGTATCAAACAACTTTTCATGACTCGATTGCCGAATAGCTGTAAAGTCGGGGGGAAGACGACCACCCTTATCAGTCATTTCTGGGGATAGATAAGGTGATAAAAGGGCACATTCATAATTGGTTTGAAGATTCGACCATTCTTCTTTTGTCCAATACAAAAGCTCAGGCGGAATGGGTTTATAATGACTATCGCCGATAACAGGGTGAAGGCGCGCAAGATAATAATCTCTGATTGATTCTTGTCTGTGCCCAAAAGCTTCCTCTGCTTGATGATCAAAGACGAGGAGGGAAGAGGGGATATAATCGAGTAAAGTCTCACACTTTTCATAAAATAAGGGCAGCCAATGTTCCATACCGGCATAGGTACGTCCCTCTGATATGGATTCAAAAAGGGGGTCTTTATAAACGCCTTCTTTACTAGCGCCAAATAATTCGCGGTAACGATGGCGAAATTGGTTGATGGTTGAGGGAGTTAATAAAATTTCATGAACTGGTTTTAATTCTACTTTTTCGATTTTTTCTATCGTCTTTTGGCTGAGTGGGTCAAAGGTGCGAATACTTTCAATGGTATCACCAAAGAAATCAATGCGAATAGGAAAGGGGGCATTTGTTGGAAACAGATCCAGAATACTTCCCCTTACAGCATAATCCCCTGCTTCATAAACAGTCTCGCGGCGGCTATAACCTTTATCAGTCAGTTCTTTTAAAAGTTGTTCGCGGGGAAGTGAATTTCCTGTTTGAAGGCTTAGAGATTCCCCTAATAAGGATAATCGGGGGGCTAGTCGCTGAGTTAGGGCAGAGATGCTAGTTAAAATGCAAGTAGGCTCTGGATTTTCCAAAAGCTTAGTAAGAGTCTCAAGGCGGGTTGTTACAACATCAAGGCCAGGGGAAACCCGATCATAGGGAAGGCAATCCCAACCTGGAAAAATATGGGTGGAAAGAGCAGGGTTAATAATCACAAGCTGTTTTTTTAAGGCATACAAATGCTCTTCTGTAGAACTGACAAAGACAACAGATTTTTGATGATTTTTAAAAAGTTCATCAAGAATAAAGGGCTGATAACCTTGGGGTACGCCCCCTAGTTTCTTGGAAGATGACATATGCTATTTTATAAACTTTATAATCTTAAGTTTATTTTTAACGGCTTAAGGATAAGAAAGCAAAAACTCATTTTCCTGATGTTTTTTTTGCTACGGTTTCAAGAGTGATTCCAATATGCTCTAGCCCAGATTTTGCAAAATCTTTGACTTGCGTCCAATACATGCGGCCTCCTTTTGTATGAAGCGTGTGAATAGTAAAAGAACGTCCTGCAACTATGAATTCGGTACTTCCATTGCCAGTCGAATCGTCATAAGAACCGCCTAACGCCTTGATCATATTTTTAAAATCTTCCCATTTTGGAGGTTTTCTTTCTGTCATGACCTTAAGAACAGTTTCCAAAGTTTTATAATGCTTAGCGTTAAGAAAAAAACTGGGTCCGGTTGCCACTGCCACTGTAGCAGCAGACTTTGCTTTTAAACCAGCTTCTCTTGCTTTCTCTCTTTCACCCTTGCGATTAAGCTTGCCAGGGATATGCTCAAATTTTGTGGAGCTAGGAGAATGAAGAGCTGCTGCGCTCAGGGAAAGCATTTCAGCTGGATCAATTCTTAAAGAAGAGAGAAGGTCTGGAACAACTTCTGATACCCCACTTGATGCTACTGTTCTTAAGGATTCAGTTTCTGGCGGAGAAGGAGCAGCCATTGATAAACCTTCCCCTGATGGCTTTGTGGATTCCTTGACTGCTGCTGTTGAAACAGAAGAAAGTTCTGCTTCTGAAGCATCAATGAGAGCTAGAGATCTTATAGGAAGACGGAATATTAAGTTATGAACAGGATATACTAACTTCTTTAATATTTCTTTTAAAGGATTTAGAGAATCACTAGATGTCATTGCTTCTATCTGATCTAGAGTGCTTTTGCGAATCGCATAAATTTCAGTTTCTTTATCAGTATGATAAACTTCTAACATTCTAGAAAAATGATCTACTCCGTTGCTGCCTTTACCTAAAGAGTTGCGCGTATCAATGCTAGGTGAATAGTCCATTCTTTGCGTTTTTAAAATCGCTAGCATTTGCCGCCAATATATTTGCTCTTCATACGTATATTGAATGGCAATATTCATTGCGGGGATAATCATATATGTTTGAAGTATGCCATCTCTTTTTTGAACGGCTATTTTTTGTGGTTTGCCAAAGGGAGAGTCGGACGGCATAAGATCACGTAGTATAGCCTCATGAGGAATAGGTGTACCTGTTGTGAGAACGATGTTAGCCCATTCACAATCGGCTAAATGGCTAACACGTGCAATCTCTTCTAAAAGAATTTCCAGCATGGAGGAACGGTCTGAGGGGCTTTCATAGTTGCCTAAGGTTCTCTCAAAAAGGGCCCATAAATGATAGGTGATCTCTAAGTCTTTAGTGATTCCTTCATGAAGATCTGGAGGAATACGAAAATTTTCTCTATAGGCTATATCATCTGGCGATTCAGATTTCATAACATTTACAACAGCTTTTAAATATTGACTGCGACTAGAAGCAATTTGGAAAGCTGTTTCCCATGCTGTATCAAGAGGTATTACTAACTCAGATGATGCGAAAATTGATTGTTTTGAGAAGAGAGCAAAGATAGAGAATATAATAATAAATATATATCTAAGCATTCTCTCTCTAAGCCTCTATTCTAAAAAGTTTAGAGAATATATAAAATATAATCGCAGTTTATTCAAGTTTTTATTTGAATTATTTTGCAAACAACCAAAGGGCAATTTCATAGTATAAGGGAATTCCAATTGCAAGGTTGAAGGGGAAGGTTAAAACGATGGCTGAGGTTAAATAATAAGCAGGATTTGCCTCAGGCAGGGCAATACGCACAGCAGCAGGCGCTGCAATATAAGAGGCACTGCCTGCCATAGCACCCAAAACTGTTGCACCACCCAAAGAAAGGCCTGCCCAATATCCGCATAAAACACCTAACGAGCCATTCAAGATAGGCGCTAGGAATGAAAAAGTTAAAAGAAATCCTTTCATGCCTTTTAAGTCTTCAATACGTTCTCCCGCGACAAGTCCCATATCAAGCATGAAAAGGACCAAAGCTCCTTGGAATGGATCTACGAATACAGGTGCAATTTTCTGAAGCCCTGGTTTGCCTGAGATGTAACCGATTGCAAGTCCACCTAAAAGTAGAAGGATGCTTTTACTGACAATAAGTTCTTTAAAACAATCAAAGAAAGAAGCGTTATTTTGTAAAGATTTCGATTTTTGTTTTCTTTTGAAAAACTCAGCGATCAAAAGGGCAACAACAATACCAGGAACTTCTAAAATAACAACAAGAGCTGTCATAAAACCTTCGGCAGGATGTCCCAAAGATTCAACAAAGACTTGGCAGGCAATAAAGGTAACAACAGAGACAGAGCCGTAATGCGCTGCTAAGGCAGAAGAATCAATATTAGACATTTTTCCAATAAAATGAGCAATGCTATAGACGATTAGGGGAAGAACAATGCCCAAACCTAAAACAATAAGGCCAGGCAGCCAAAATAAATAAAGAGAGGTCTCGGAAAGAGCTGCTCCTCCTTTAAGGCCAAGCGCTAGAAGAAGATACATGGATAGGCTGGCATAAAGCCCTGGAGGCAATTTCAGATCACTTTTGATAAGAACTGCAAAAAGGCCTAAGAAAAACGAAAGTACAATTGGAGACAGAAGGTTAATTCCAATAATTTCCCAGGACATCATAATTTAAAATCTCAATTAGGGTATGAAGGGTGTTTAAAGAGTCTTATTGCCCATATTAATGAATTTTTCGCGTCTTAGAGAAAGCAATTTATCCCCATCTAGATTCAGTAAGGGACGAAGAGTTTTTCCGATTTCTTCTTTAACTTGTTTTGCTATATCACTTTTGAATCTATGGGCTCCACCTACGGGTTCAGGGATGATTTTGTCAATAATCCCTAATTTATGTAAGTCTTGAGCTGTTAAGCGCTGAGCTTCTGCTGCTTCTGGAGCTTTGCTTGCGCTGCGCCAAAGGATAGATGCGCAGCCTTCAGGGGAAATAACAGAATAAATTGAATGCTCCAACATTAAAACCGCATTAGCTGCAGCAATGGCAATTGCGCCACCTGATCCACCTTCACCGATCACAATACTGATCAAAGGAACTTTGATTTTTAGGCAAGTTTCAATACATTTAGCAATGGCTTCAGCCTGACCGCGTTCTTCAGCTTCTATGCCAGGGTATGCGCCAGCTGTGTCAACAAAGCTAATGACAGGTAGTTTAAATTGATCGGCTAATTCCATTAAGCGTTTTGCTTTACGGTACCCTTCGGGTTTTGCCATGCCAAAATTATGCTTGATACGCGTTTCTGTATCATGACCTTTTTGTTGTCCCATAACCACAACCGTTTGATCCATAAACCTACCGAGACCACCGATTATAGCGCAATCTTCTGCAAATACACGGTCACCTGATAAGGGAATGAAATTCTCTACTAAAGCATCTAAATAATCAAAAAATTTTGGGCGATCTGGATGGCGTGCCACTTGGACCTTTTGCCAAGGAGTCAAATTACCATAAGCCTGCCTTAGCAAACGATCTGCTTTGGTTTGTAACCTTGAGACTTCTTCAGCAATATTTAAATCATGAAACCATTAAAGGCTAAGAACTGGCAAATAAATAAACCCTATAAAATGATAATAATCCTGGTAAGAATCACCTTATTTTTTTAACTTAACAAGTGTTGAAATGAACGACCGTAAACACTACAGTGGAACCGACTCTATCTCTTACTCAGTCACTCATAAAAATAGTCT
>JAIEMR010000086.1 GCA_019751935.1 Alphaproteobacteria bacterium | reverse complement strand
TTTCTTGTAATTTTAATCTTGCTTCAGGGGAAAGTTCTGCTTTGTAATCTCCGACACTACTGAAATTTTCTGTATGTATAGCACTTGCTCCATAAATAGCCGCATTCAGTGCAAGTGGATTTCCTGCCGGATCATTTGAGTGGAGTGTTCCGTGAATATATACAGTTTTTTCGCCTTTTTTGGCACGATAAAACTCAAAATAAGAAAAAGCATCAACGGGCTCTGAAGCAAAAGCTAAACTATGAAAGAGGAAAAAAACAGCGATGAATAAGATTTTCACTTAAATAACTCAGAAAAGAAATATTATCGAATCTATAAAACAGGATTTATTTAATTTCAATACTTTAATTAAATTATAAATGCGATTATTTTTAAACGAATAATAATTTAACGCTGATCTAGTTTAAATTCAATTCGTCTATTCTTTGCCAAATCTTGCTCTAGTTCTCCTGCTGCGAGAGGTTGATATTCACCAAAGCCTGCTGCAACCAGATGTTTTGAATCAATGCCTTTTTCAATTAAATATTTAACAACGGAAATGGCTCTGGCTGAAGACAATTCCCAGTTCGATGGAAACTGCTGATTGTGGATTGGCAAGCGATCAGTGTGTCCATCCACGCGAAGCACCCAACTTAAATCTGTTGGAATTTTGTTTGAAATTTCTTTCAAAGCCCCTGCCAATTGATCCAATTTCTTTTTCCCCTCTTCCCCTAATTCAGCAGATGCTTTTTCAAAGAGAACTTCGGACTGGAACACAAATCTGTCCCCTACAATCCGCATGTCGGAACGGTTGCCAATAGCTTGTTTTAATTTTAAAAAGAATTCAGACCTAAACTGTCCAAGTCTGGTGAATTGCTTATTTTTGTCTTGTTCAGTCAGCAAATCAGCATTGGCAGCCTTTAAGGCTTGAAGCTCTTCATTTAATTTTTTAAGTTCTTCAATTTTCTCAGCCAAAGTTGCATTTAATTTTTCTTTTAAGCTTTTTAGATTTGTATCTTTTTCTTTGTGCAGATCTTCGCTTGTGGCTAAAGAATCGTTCAATTTTTTCAACTGAACTGTCAATTCTGCAATCTGAGACAGTAAGGATTGATTCTTTTCAAGGGCCTTATCTTTTTCGGTTTGAGAAAGGTCTAAATCGTTCTGTAATGCAGCAAGTTGCTGCTTAAGAGCCTCAAGTAAATTGTTAAGGTTAAAGTTTTTTTCTTTTTGCTCTTGGTTTTGCTTTTTCTCTTCTCCCAAAGCTAATGTTAATATATCCAGTTTTTTAGAAAGATTTGATAAGGCCTCATCCTTATTACTAAGGGCATCCGTTAAGTATAATTGCGCCACAACAAAAGTCATCAGCACAAAAATTATAACCATTAATAAAGTGGCTAAAGCATCAACAAACCCTGGCCAAATGTCTAAGGGGGAGTGACGATGACGACGGGAACTAGAAAACATTACAAATACTCTTTAATAGACTTTGCCTTGTTAGTTTATAGGATGTATAGTCTATCTACAAGAAAATAGAAATCCCTACAAATTACTATGCGGCCTCTTTACAATCGTAATCAGCAGAGCGACTTAAAGCCTCGTTTTTAATAAAATCATCATTTTGAGTTTTGATTTTTTGCAACATTGTATCCATAGCAATATTTCCTAAAATCATCCTCAAAGGCGGTTCTTTCATTTCTGCAATCTGAATGATAATCTGCACCGCTTTAACCGGATCGCCAATCTGATTTTTATGGGCTTCTTTACGATAATGGCGAACTTGTGATCCTATAGTTGATTTATAAGCAAGATTTTCTGGCGCCATATCATAAGCCTTACCAAAAAATTCTGTTCGAAAAGGGCCCGGTTCAATAATCGTCACTTTAATCCCAAACGGAGCTATTTCTTCAGATAACGCCTCTGACACTCCTTCAACAGCGAACTTGCTACCATTGTAGACACTTATTCCGGCTATCCCCACAAGGCCCGCTATAGAAGAAAAATTAAAAATATGACCACATTTTTGGGAACGCATTGTTGGTAAGACAGCCTTTGTCATTTCCATCAGCCCAAATACATTGGTGTCAAAAACATCACGAATTGATTGCATTGAACATTCTTCAAGAACGCCTCCAATGCCATAACCTGCGTTATTGACCAGAACATCAATCCGTCCAAATTTGTCAAGGGCATGTTTAACACTATCAACGATATGATTCGGGTTTCTGACATCCAATACAGATGTTAAAAGGCGATTTTTATAAGCTTGCTTTAGGTCAACTAAGGTCTCAATATCACGGGCTGTTGCCACAACTTGGGCGTCTGTTGATTTTAAGAGCTCCTCTGTCAAAGCGCGCCCAAACCCTGTAGAGCACCCCGTAATAAACCAAGTTTTTGACATTTTTTAGAAAACCTTTATAAAAAAGCGAAAATCCAAAGTAATTATTATAAACAACCTTAGAACGGTCAAGCGAAAATAAGGCTATTCTAGTAGGCAGCCCATCCGCAAAGAGTCAATGTTTTTTCCATATGAGCAGGTGGTGGAGCCATTACCAAAACAGGATCCTTTTTGGGATAAAGAGGAATCTGAATTGCTCTGGCGTGTAAATGAAGAGCATCAAAATCAGCTGCATCATCCCCATAAATCATATCGCCCAAAATAGGCCATCCCATGGCCTGACAATGAACGCGCAGTTGATGAGTACGACCCGTTAGTGGTTTTAGCTCTAGCCAAGTTAAATCTTCAGTCCCGCCTAAGACCTTATAATCCGTAACAGCTGTTTGTCCACTCGGGTCTGCCTTCATCCACCAACGATGAGAATGAGTTGATTGTTTAGCAAGAGGAATGTCGATCCGCCCCTCTGTTTCCTTTGGCCTGCCCTTTACAACAGCCCAATAGGTTTTTTCAATTTTGCCGTTTGCAAACATATCACCAAGTCTATTCAACGCCTGACGATGACGCCCCAAAACAAGGCAACCACTAGTGGCTGCATCAAGGCGGTGCGCTAATGCTGGCGGGTTTGGAAGTCCAAACTTAAGATCCTCAAAAAAACTTTGGAGATTTTGTTTTTTGCCAAGACCCGGATGCACCGCAATCCCTGCGGGTTTATTTAACACAAGCATCATCGCATCCCTATAAAGAATACGCTCTAAAAGTTCTTCAACTGTCATGGGCCAACCTAACTGAGTTTTAAGAACTTTACTGCATTAGATCAGCAAAGAGAAATGAAAATGTTGGAGAGAATTTTATGCCCTCTCTTGACATTTAAAAAATAAAACCTATTTCAATGCGTAGGATAGGAAGTGCTATCCATAGACGTTTATTTCTGGTGAAGGGCTTGACAGGTTTTTTAAGTGGGAAAAAGCCTGGATGGGAGAGGTATGCCTTTTTTGCCATTACGGTGAGAGGGCACTCCCCCCACCCTTTTCGGTGGGCGAGAAATTGGGTGGGGATAGTGCTTTAAGATTTAAATTTAATAAAAATTAAATAAAGTAATCAGAATCTTAAAATGAATCACCCTCAGTAAAACTAGATACCAGAAATCTAACAAAATAATCTAGTTCTTTCAAAAAAACTTTATTGACAAAACCCACTAACCACTATAGACAGAAACACATGAACACAAGGGGTGCCTCTTTAACGGATGGCTGAGAGAGCAAACGCTCAACTCTTAGAACCTGATTCGGCTAGCACCGGCGGAGGGATTGTGGAAAGAGTAGATTATTATCAGTTTCAAATTGAAGATTTCTTTTATGAGTCTTCTCACGTTTTAAAAAAACAAACTCTTCTTTTAAAAAAGCAGGATTGGACCTGTCTAATAGGCCAAAGCGGTGTTGGCAAAACGACGCTTCTTAAATCTCTTTTAGGCCTTAATGGACAAAACACCACAAGTTCAACGGCTTCCTTTAGTTACATGGCGCAAACTGACCTTCTTTTGCCTTGGGCAAAAGTAATCGAAAATGTAGTCTTGGGTGAAAGATTACGGGGTCAAACCAGAAATTATGCCAAGGCTCTTGAGATTTTAACTAAAGTGGGCCTTCAAAAATTCGCTAACTTTTATCCCCATCAGCTCTCCATGGGCATGAGACAACGCGTTGCCTTAGCTAGAACCTTAATGGAAGACCGCGAAATTGTCCTAATGGATGAACCCTTTGCCGCACTTGATTCTAAAACGCGCTGTGAGCTACAAGATTACGCAGTAACGGTCCTTAAAGGAAAAACGGTTTTACTAGTCACCCATGATATTAGCGAAGTTATTCGTCTTTCAAATCAGATCTATATCCTAAAGGGCTTTCCAGCAGCTGCAACCTTAGTTACAGAACCTCATATCCAAACAATCCTTCAAGAGATTTCCGCACCCAGAGCCATGCATGATTTGCACCTATGGCAAGAGGCTAGTGTCTTTTTAAGTTCTCTTTATTCCTAAAAAAACCATCCATCATGATTAAAAAACTTATCGCTTTATTTTTTCTGCTCAGCCTATGGCAACTGGGCGTAAATCTTTCAGATATCCCTGCCTATATTCTGCCGTCTCCCACCCTTATTGCCAGCAGTCTTATAGAAAATCATAGGCTTTTACTAAAGCATACATTTATCAGTGCAGCAGAAATTATCATTGGTCTTAGCTTGGCGGCCCTTCTTGGAACCTTAAGCGCTATTTTATTAGATTATTTTGACCGCTTAAAACCGCTTATAAAACCTATCCTTTTAACATTACAATCCACCCCGCCTTTTGTGTTAATGCCGGTTCTCTTGATTTGGTGTGGATTTGGATTCACGCCAAAGCTGATTGTGATTTGTTTGTCTTGCTATTTCCCCATTACAGTTTGTCTTTTGGATGGCTTAAAACGCTCTCCACCCAACTGGCTGGATATGGCCTCTATTATGGGCGCAAATAAAAAAGCAACCTTACGATATATACGCCTGCCGGCAGCCCTTCCCTCTTTAATGTCAGGCATTCGTCTTGCAGCAATTCATGCTCCTTTAACCGTCCTTGCTGCCGATTGGATTGGCGCAAGCTCAGGCCTTGGGTATTTAATCATGCTAAGCCACGGCCGCCTTCAAATTGAATTGATGTTTGCTTGTATTGTCTGCATTACCCTAATGACTTTTGCTCTCAATAAGGGCGTTACCCTTTTGGAAAGAAAACTGGTCTTTTGGCCTTCACCCCCTTCTTAGAAACGAGTATTTAAGATGAATCTATTCAATATATTTCTGGATTGCCACGTCGCTATGCTCCTCGCAATGACGAAAAAGATAACGTCATCGCGATCGCGAGCTTGCGTGGCGGGTGGCGATCCAGGGATTTTTAGTTTATTTAAAACTCTCGTTATGACCATTGCACTCTCTTCCTCTGTTATGGCCCTCACGCCCGTTAAAATCTCTTTAGACTGGCTTTTGAACCCACACCATGCTCCTTTGATCATTGGCATTGAAAAGGGATTTTTTAAAGATGAAGGATTAGATGTAACCCTTATCGGTTCTATCGGATCTTTAGAAGGCTGCAAGCAAGTATCGGCCAAAAATGTTGATTTTGCCATAACGAATGAACCTCAGCTTTTGATTCAAACGGCAAAAGGATTGGATTTGAACGCATTGTGTACTATCGTGCCAAACCTCTAGAGGTCTTTATAAGCCGTGTGCCTTTGTCGGAATTAAAAGGAAAACGTATTGGCCATTGCAGCAGCGGAGTTGGCTTTTCAGCAGCTGTGTTAAAGGAAATTTTAGAAAAACAAAATATTAAGCTTGATGAAGTTGATCTTATTTACACGCGGCAAGGACTGATGACAACGTTTATATCAGGTCAAGTCGATGCGGTTACAAATATTTATCAACCTTATGAAGTCGCCGACTTAAAAAGCCATATTCAAGATTTTCTCGTTTATCCTTTTGAAGAGATTGGCATTCCAACCTTTGCAGCCATGATTTTAGTCAGCCATTCAAAAGTTCCTGCTGAAATTCAAGATAAGCTTTTAAGAGCCCTTCAAAAATCTCGTGAATTTTTAAAAACCTATCCTGATGAGGCTTGGAAAATTTTTATCAATCATAAATCTGAGTTAGATACACCCATTAACCATCAAGAATGGAAGAATATTATTGATTTGTTTGAGGTTCAAAAATTAGAAACAACTAATCCCCGCATCGGTCCTTTAAAGGCTTTTTTAAGAAAGCACGAATTAATCGCTTAAAACTTCTTTTTTCTCTGGCCTAAAGCCCGTTGCAACTAAATACATTTCAGCAGAATCCGCCCGGCTGGATGGAGGTTTAAAATGAACGACCTTGGTAAAGCATTTTTTAAATTGTTGAAGCAATTTGGTTTCCGTTCCGCCCCGCAAAACCTTGGCAACCATGGACCCTTTTGGCTTTAAGGCTAAAAAGCAAAACTCAAACACCATTTCAACAAGCGCCATAATGCGAATGTGATCCACATCCGTCATGCCAGAGGCTGGTGCTGCCATATCACTTAGGACTACATCAACCTTAGAAGGAAGGGAAGATAAGAGTTGCTGGGTCATCTCTTCGTCCATAAAGTCGCCTTGCAGGATGTGTGCGCCCGTAATAGGCTCTATTTCCTGCAGATCAATGGCTACAACTTGCCCCTTGTCCCCTACTTTTTTTAAAGCTACCTGCGTCCAACCACCAGGCGCAGCGCCAAGGTCAACCACAATGGCACCTGATTTAAAAAGTTTAAATTTTTGATCTATATCCAATATTTTAAAGGCAGCTCTGGAGCGATAACCCAAAGATTGAGCTTGCTGCACGTAAGGATCATTGAGCTGGCGAATAAGCCAACGACGCGAAGAATCTGTCCTTTGTTTTCGGTTTTTTAAAGTAACTTTACCGTTTTTGTTTCGAAAAGAATCTTTCGACATCTATACCCTTCCTGTTTCAAATTCCGGGTTCGTTGTGTTTCGGGATTTTTGGTGCTCATGTATTTCATATACACTCCGCTCCCGGGTCCTCAAACGCCTGCCCGGCTTTTTGAAACACTTTGGGTACATTTATGCAACACTGTTTCGAAGGCAATCGTGAATATGAAGCAGCCCTAAAACTTTACTGTTTTCATCCAAGATAAATAAGCTCGTAATTGATTTTTTCTCAAAAATCGCAAGAGCATCGGCCATTAACAAACCTTCCTTAAGAGTTACTGGGTTTTTTGTCATGACTTCACTTGCTGTTTGTTCCAATAGCTTAGAGCTCATATGCCGACGCAAGTCCCCATCTGTTATAATGCCAACAAGCTTTTCATCCCTATCTAACACGCCAACACACCCAAACCCATGGTATGTCATTTTAACAAGGCATTCACCCATAGGAGTGTTTTCTGTTACAAGCGGTACCTTTTCCCCTTTGTGCATAAAGTCAGAAACTTGCTTTAATTGCTGACCCAAATTTCCACCAGGGTGAAACAGTTTAAAATCATGCTTAGAAAAGCCGCGACTGCTTAAAAGAGCAACAGCAAGCGCGTCTCCTAAGGCCATTGTTAAAGTCGTAGAATTGGTTGGCGCTAATCCCATAGGGCAAGCCTCCCCTACATCCGGCAATACCAAAGAAAGATTAGCTATTCTCGTTAAAGTACAAGCTTGCTTTCCGCAAATAGCGATAATCGGTATCGAAAACCGATGTGCATAGTCAATAATGGCGTGTAATTCTTTAGCCTCACCGGAATAAGAGATCAATAACAGGATATCATCCTTTGTGACCATTCCAAGGTCACCATGACCGGCTTCTGCTGCGTGGACGAAAAAAGAAGGCTGTCCAGTCGATGCAAAAGTTGCCGCTATTTTCTTACCAACATGGCCACTTTTTCCAACGCCGCTTACAATCAAGTGACCCTTAGTTGCACGAATCATTTCAATAGCTTCGTCAAAAGTTTCATTCAAGGACTCAGCCAGCTGCTGCAATGCAGCTGCCTCTGCAAGAACAACCTCTCTGCCCTTTTCTTGATAAAGGTTTTTACTTTCTTTCACTGCAACCGCCGTCATCTACTTTTATTCCTATTCCACAACACGATGAGGGAATACATCAAATGCTTCACCCCCCAATAAATCCATTTGAGCACGATATGGCAAGAAATCAAAACACGCCTTAGCCAATTCCACTCTATTTTCTCGCTTCAACATATCGTCCAGCTTGTTCTTTAGCTTATGCAAGTGCAAAACGTCCGTTGCTGCGTAGCGAAGTTGATCCTTTGTAAGGTCAGACGCACCCCAATCAGAAGTCCCTTCTTGCTTAGAAATTTCAACGCTCAAGAGCTCTTTACATAAATCCTTTAAACTATGTTTATCTGTAAAGGTGCGCACCAAACGGGACGCAATCTTTGTACAGTAAATATTCTCAATTTTAATGCCAAAGCTGTGCATCATAATGGCTACATCAAAGCGCGCATAATGAAAAATCTTTGTGACATTTTGGTTTTGCAAAAGCTTTTTTAAATTTAACGCCCGTTCAAAATTTGGCCTTTCAAACTGAACCAAATGACACTCGCCATCTCCACTTGAGATCTGCACAAGACACAAACGATCCCGGTGATTTTTAAGCCCCATAGCCTCTGTATCAATTGCCACAGATTCTGAAAAAATTAAATTATCAGGGAGATCATATTTATAAAGCTGAATTTTCATTAAAAGGCCTCTTTTTATACCCCGTATTATGGTGCCCAGAAGAAGACTCGAACTTCCAAGGGCTTGCACCCACTAGTACCTGAAACTAGCGCGTCTACCAATTCCGCCATCTGGGCCTTAGGTCATTGGTAAAATATTAAAGATTGCTTGTCAACGGATTATTAACTTTTGCGCGCGACACTAAAGATAAAGGTAGCTCAAAAAGTAAGTTAAAGAAATAGTTCGATGAGAAAAGATAAACAACCAGAAATCCCGAACGATGATGGAATTCCTTATAAGGAGATAGCCTTACAGATAAGCAAAATTAAGCGTCATAAAAAGAGTCTTTTGAATGTTGCTGTTTGTTCTCTTGGCTTATTTCTTTTTTGGTTTCTAATCGGTCAAATTTGCTGCACCTTATTCTTTCACGGGACCATCCCCTTTGATACGGCAAAAGGTTTTTTAACATCGCTCCCTTTAGCCCTCATCACTCATTTTGCACTCATAAACACATCACTTTCGCTGATAGCTTTGTATGCTCATAGCAAAATTCATAAACATTACTCCAACTTTCCTCTTATCAAGTTATTTGCAAAATCTTCTTTGAAAAAGGTCAAATCAAAATCATCCAAGAGCATGAGGAGAAAATCATGAAAATTTTTACAGAATCTCACAAACCAACGCATGTTCTTTTATCTCAGCAAATGAAAAAAGAAGAAGCCATTCCTACATTGGAAACATCTTCTTGGAAATCCCTACAACCTCAAGAAAGAAAAATCTTTAAAAAAACAAGAGAAGAAGAAACTGACGAAATCCTTATTGGAGAAATTAAAGCAACCTTGGCCCCCGTCAAGGCACCAAAAAGCAATCAATTTGCCGAAACCTTTAACATTTGGCTACAATTTTGGGGAAGAAGTGCTTTATACCTTTGCATAATTTCATTTATTGTTGGCACCAGCCTAAGTATTGCCTATTTTTATAAAATAGAAATAAATCTTGATAAACTCTTAACTGTTTATATTGCCTGTAGTTTTGTTCTGTGGTTTTTGATGACCCCTGTTGCGCTTCATCGAAGTTTAAAGAAATCAAAAGCTTTTATTAGATAAATCATCACTAAATATTAACTTGCGCGAGTCAACAATTTATTTCTTTCGGTTCTAATTTTATCGAGAAAAGTGGTTTTCATATCCCCAGTTAATAAATCGGCATCAGTGCTAGCTCTTTCAAAATAAGTTGCCGCCAAATCTCTAATAATTTTTTTCTTAATGGGCGAGTTTCATTACAAAATGCCCAATAATAGCACTGAGCTGCTGAGGTTAAAGAATCAACACGTTCTTCTATATCGTTTACCTGCTGTGCAATTAAAGCATACATCCGTCCACTATTTAAAAATGAGGTCGCGGCTAAATTACCCGATCTCGTTACCAGATTGTAAGGCCTTAGACTAGATCCTAACCGAATATAACAACCTGCCATTTCAAATGCATATTGATCCCCTGCAATGAAACCAGAGCGCAACACCAACTCATTAGGAACCTCTCTACGGATAGTTTGAGAAAGCTTAGCCTTAACTCTTTGAATATATGCATATTCTAAATCATCGATAATGGCAGAGGGCTGAGTAACAAACCCTGTGCGCATTCTCTTTGGAAGCTCATCGCCAGGAATACCTTCTTGAGGATTTGCTAGTAAATTTTGACTTAGAAATAAACTGAAGATAATAACCATAAAGCTAGACATGGAGAAACTCATCAGTAAAAAGGTTTCTACTAGATGAGATATGTTTTGATTATTAAGAAATGGTTAATTTTGAAAAAGACTTTTTACTTTTTCTTTACAGCTTCAATGGCTTCATCATGAATGACAACTTCATCAGCCCTACCAAAGTTTAAAAGCAGCCTTACCCTTTCCTCCAGCATGTCTTTATCCAAACTATCAGGGCGCAAAAGATACACTTTATGCTCTAGAGTATCGCGCTGGGATTGCAGGGAAAGTAAGACCTTTTCATCATCCACAATTTTTTGCTGCAAACGGAGCCAAGAGAGTAGGCCTCTCTCCCCTTGAAAAATATGATAGAGAAAATAGAGCATAAAACATAAGGCCAAAAGAGGGCCAATAACCTCTCTTGGGCGCTTTTCCCCTAAAAGGTACGGAAATGAAAATCCCTTAGGTTCTTTTCTAGTATCACGAGTTGCAGTCATTTTCATCCGATAAACCCTTGCATGGTTCCCATTTCGCCTAATTCTTCAGCGATGCGAATCAAACGATTGTACTTTGCAACGCGGTCTGATCTGCACAAAGATCCTGTTTTGATCTGACCCGAATTCATAGCAACCGCCAAATCGGCTATTGTTGTATCCTCTGTTTCACCGGATCTGTGAGAAATAATTGTCTTAAATCCAGAGGATTGAGCCAATTGAATGGTATCTATGGTCTCGGTCAACGTTCCTATTTGATTAAGTTTGATCAAGATTGCATTCGCAGATTTCTCTTGGATTCCTTTTGTTAAACGTTCCGGATTCGTCACAAACAAATCATCACCCACCAATTGGATTTTATCTCCAAGCTTTTGTGTTAGCTGTTTCCAACCTTGCCAATCTTCTTCAAAAAGACCGTCTTCGATAGAAATTAAAGGGTAATCTTTAGCAAGAGCTGCATAATAATCAACCATCTCAAGTGAGGTATGTTTTTTCCCCTCAAGAGTATAAGACCCGTCTTTATAGAGCTCATTCGCTGCAACATCTAGTGCAAGATGAAAATCTTTACCTGGTTTATATCCGGCTTTTTCAATCGCCTCTAGGATAAAATCCAAAGCCTCTCGAGAACTTTTCAAAGAAGGAGCCAACCCTCCCTCATCACCCACATTGGTATTTAACCCTGCTTTCTTTAGAAGAGCCTTTAAGCTATGAAAAACCTCTGCTCCCATTTGGACAGCTGTGCTTATATCTTTAGCTGAACTTGGAACCACCATAAATTCTTGAATATCGATTGGATTGTCTGCATGTGCTCCACCATTTAAAATATTCATCAAAGGCATTGGCAGTTTGTGAGCATTGGTTCCGCCAATATATCTATAGAGAGGAAGGCCAACTGCCCCCGCTGCTGCTTTGGCCACAGCCAAGCTAACCCCTAAGGTTGCATTGGCGCCTAAGCGTGATTTATTAGGAGTTCCATCTAATTCAATCAAAATTTGATCGATTGAACGTTGATCCTCTGCGTCCATACCAACCAAAGTCTCAAAGATTTCTGTTTCAATTGTTTTAACAACCTCAAGAACACCTTTACCATTATAGCGTTTTTTATCCCCATCCCGCCGCTCAACGGCCTCAAATGTTCCAGTTGATGCACCTGAGGGAACGGCCGCCCTTCCGATGTCTCCCGATTCTAAAATAACATCAACCTCCACAGTGGGATTTCCCCGTGAATCTAAAATTTCGCGGGCTATAATATTAAGGATTTCTGACAAGGGATACTCCTATTAAAGTCATTAAGTATGGCAACTTACTCTTAACATAATGGAAATATACTGTTTTGTTAAGAAGTTCCTCTGTTAAACGTCTGTTAAGACCTTTTCACTATATTTAAAGAAAATAAGGCATAAATTTTAGGGTAACAAAATGGTTAAGGCTTTAGCATCTCTCTTTTTATCATCAACATTTCTTTTTTCCATAGAAGCTTTTGCTGACTTACCTCAGCCAGTTGCAACAGTATCCCCTAGCCTGCCTCAACCTGTCCCGATGGCCGCCTCTAAAATGCCTCAGCCAACATCAACAGGCACCATATCGCCGGATCAATTGGACTTTAGGCTTTATATGAATACAGATGCCAATCATGAAAAAATGGAAGAGCTAGTCCCATCTCTGCCAATCACAGTAATTGAAAGCGCTAGGCGAGATAATGTTTACGCATTAATTACCCCCCTTATGCACCTAGATCTTGAACGAATAAAAGAACTTTTCAGAGGAAAAATAGTCCATGTCGAAGGGCCATTCACTTTTGGAGATTTAGAAGTTGTTTCAGGTAAAGATCACTTAGCCTTTTTGCATGCGGATATTGATGGAAAATCTCTTGCTGAAAAAAGAACGGGTGGAACAGGTACCGAAGAATATCAATTCTTTACAAGCAATCAACCTTTGTTGCTAGAACATGGTACATGGAACAGTGCGCATACCGCTTTTGATTTCACATACAGATGGCCAGGTGATAATCAAATACATAAAACTGTTGTTTTGCGTCTTAGTAATATATTTATTAAAAATGCCTCAACGCCAACTGGGCAATATTTAGAAAGCATTATTAGATACCCTACAGGTGTGATGACTGCTCAGCCCGTTCAACGTGTCAAAAAAAGAAAACGGCACCATCATACTGATACGGTAATTATTCAGCAAGTTCCAGCACCAACACCTCCTCCTGGGCCAACATTTATTACACCTCAACCACAGACTGTTTATGTAGCTCCCCCTCCTGCAGTGGTGTATGGTCCGCCCGTAGTAGGCGGCGTTATTATTGAAGAAAGATTTAGGGGTCGTAGACATTGGCGATAACTAAAGCTAGCACTTAAGAACTTTTAAGCAACCCACCTAGGATATTCTTTGGTGACTTTGTCAAAAGCCAAAAGCTCTGAAAGGACTTTTGGCATATCTTTTAAAGGAATCATATTAGGACCATCACTTGGGGCAACGTCTGGATTTTCGTGGGTTTCCATGAAAACCCCAGCAACGCCAACCGCAACAGCAGCACGCGCCAAAATAGGTGCAAATTCACGTTGACCGGAACTGGATGTCCCGGCACCACCAGGTTGTTGTACAGAATGGGTTGCATCAAATATCACTGGATACCCTGTGCTTGCCATAATGGAAAGAGACCTCATATCCGATACAAGAGTATTATAACCAAAACTAGCTCCGCGCTCACAAAGCATTACATTTTCATTGCCAAAGCTCTCCATCTTGGAAACTACATTCTTCATGTCCCATGGCGCTAAGAATTGACCTTTTTTAATGTTAATGGCTTTGCCAGTTGCGGCTGCTGCTTGCAAAAGATCCGTTTGACGGCACAAAAATGCAGGAATCTGTAATACATCAACGGCCTTTGCGGCAATCTCGCACTGCTCTGCATTATGCACGTCAGTTATTATAGGACATCCGAATTTTGAACGGATTTCAGAAAAAATTGAGAGGCTTGCCTCAAGCCCAATTCCTCTCACACCCTTTAAGCTAGTTCGATTCGCCTTATCAAAGGAGGTTTTATAAATAAGACCAAAGCCCATTTTTTTTGACAATTCGCTAAGCTCACCTGCCATCATCATCGCGTGCTCACGGCTTTCCATGACACAAGGTCCTGCAATAATTGTTAAGGGAAGATCATTTCCAACTGTTAAAGTTCCAATTTTTAAATGACGCATTATCGTTATCCCTGATGTTTTTTATGGTCTACAGCTGCTTTTATAAAAGCAGAAAAAAGAGGATGAGATTCAAACAATCTTGATTTTAATTCAGGATGAAATTGAACGCCTACAAACCAAGGATGATCTTTTCTCTCAATAATTTCAGGTAAAGTCCCATCGGGAGAAAACCCTGAAAAATGCAGGCCAACTTCTTCTAATCTCTTGGAATATTTAGTGTTGACCTCGTAGCGATGACGATGACGTTCACTAATTTCGTCTTTGCCATAAATTTTATGAACGAGAGAATCTTTTTCCAAAACACAAGGATAAGCCCCGAGGCGCATTGTACCACCTAAATCACCATTTTCTTCGCGCAGCTGAATCCCAGCTTCACTCGCCCATTCGGTTAATAATCCAACAACAGGTTCTGAAGTTGGGCCAAATTCTGTACTAGAAGCATCCTTTAGGCCTAATTGATTACGGCAGGCTTCAATAACCGCCAACTGCATACCAAAACAAATCCCGAAAAAAGGGACCTTATTTTCTCTGGCATACTGAGCGGCTGCTAATTTACCACCGATTCCTCTTTCACCAAAACCACCTGGAACTAAAATTCCGTCAACGGTTCCAAGCTGAGAAGCCACATTTTCTTCTTTTTCGGAGTCAATCCATACTAATTCAGGAATAACCTGATGCTTAATCCCACCATGTGCTAATGCTTGGATTAAGGATTTATAAGCATCAAGCAGCTGAACATATTTTCCGACAATTCCAATTCTTACCTTTTCTTTGGAATTTTTGATTGAATCAATAAGTTTGTGCCAAGGATCCAACGCAGTTGCTGGCTTTTCAATTCCAAAATAACGGCAGACTTGCTGATCAAATTTTTCTTCATGATATTGCAAAGGAACTTGATAAATATTCCCCGCATCCAGGGCTGCAATCACATTATCACTGTGAACGTTACAGAATTGAGCAAGCTTTCGTTTCGCATCCGCTGGAATAGGACGATCACTTCTACATAATAAAAGGTCTGCTTGGATTCCCTCGCTCAGAAGCGCTTTTACAGAATGCTGAGTGGGTTTAGTTTTTAGCTCTCCTGCGGTAGGGATATAAGGTAGCAATGTTAGATGAATAAACATTGTCCTTTCACGACCCAGATCATTTCTTAGTTGGCGAATAGCTTCCAGATAAGGAAGCCCCTCTATATCACCAACTGTCCCACCAATTTCGCACAAAACAAAATCAGCACCCTCTGTATCATTCGTTATAAATCTTTTAATTTCATCCGTAATATGAGGAATAACCTGAACGGTTGCCCCAAGATAATCACCGCGTCTTTCTTTTGATAAGACGGTTGAATAAATCTTACCCGTTGTTACATAATCACTAGAGCGCGCAGCAACACTTGTAAACCTTTCATAATGTCCTAAATCAAGGTCAGCTTCGGTTCCATCATCGGTTACATAAACTTCACCATGTTGATAAGGACTCATTGTGCCTGGATCAACATTTAAATAAGGATCTAATTTCCTTAAAAGAACTTTGAAATTACGCGCCTGAAGCAAAGCTCCAAGGGCAGCAGAAGCCAAGCCCTTTCCTAAGGAAGAAGTAACCCCTCCTGTAATAAAGATGTAACGCGGCTCAGCCATTATTTTTTATCAGGTGCGTTTGAAGCCGGAGTATTTTGAACTGGAGCAGAATGAACACCTGAGTCAGCTGGCGTGTCCAAAAAGCTTGTAGATTTGCGAATCTGAGCGCTTGTCATAACTGTCATCAAAATGCAATTTCCAATAAATAACGCAGCCAAAACTGCTGTTATCCTGGTCAATAAGTTTGCTGCCCCTCTGGCTGTAAACATACCACCGCCAGAACTGCTATTGCTGCCCCCAACCAATCCACCACTGTTTTCAGTTTTTTGGAGCAAAATCACACCAATCAAAGCAATCGTTATAAAAACATGGATAACTAATAACAAATTCATAAATTTCTATCCCTTTTCTATTTAGGAGCCATTATCATAACAATTTGCCGACCTTCAAATCTCGGCAATGTTTCAAATTTAGCAAGCTCTTCAAAATCTTGTTTAACTTTTAATAAAATCCCCATACCGATTTCTTGATGACTCATTTCACGACCGCGAAACCTCATGCTTATCTTAACCTTATCCCCTTCTTCAAGGAATCGTTTAATAGCTCTGCATTTAATTTCTAAATCATTATCATCGATCATAGGACGCATTTGAATTTCTTTAACTTCGATGATCTTTTGCTTTTTCTTAGCTTCGGCTTTTTTCTTTTGCTGTTCATATTTAAACTTGCCGTAATCTAAGATTTTACAAACCGGAGGCTCTGCATTTGGTGAAACTTCCACCAAATCAAGACCTGCCTGAACAGCTAAAGCCAGAGCTTCCGCTCTTCCAACAACACCGAGCATTTCACCTTCTGCATCAATTAATCTGACCTTTGGTGAGGTTATTTCTTGATTAACTCTTGGCCCATCATTACGAGAGACTTCTCTGTTTTGGGGCGAATCAACATTAACTCGAGCTATGTGACATTCTCCGTTTTAAAAAATTATTCACATTTAACTTATCAACAAAGCTCTTTAAAGTCTAGGCTGGAAAGTTGACTTAGATTATTTTCTTTTTGCTCTTTTTGAAGCTGGGATATAACCGTCTTGTTGTTTTTCATCCTTACAAGCATCAAAAAACTTGCTTTGCTCCTGATTTAACATCCTTTTTTTAATTAATTTATTTACATGCTCAACAAATGTTGCTATAGAAATCGCACGAATATTATACTTTTCCCATGCAAAATCATTAAACTCTTGAGCTAATTCTAGCCGGGTAGCTGTAGGCAAACCGCTGGATCTTATTTTAATAAATTCAGCTATCTTATCACTTGTTTCACCACGACGACCAACAACACTACCTTTTAATTTTAAGTAAGCTGTATCGTTAGAGGTAAGCTCACCACTATCATAAAACTCTTTAAACATTCCAGTAAGGTAGTGTCGACTGAGATAATTGTCTGTTTTTTCTTTAGAAGGATTAACTTCATGTTGCTTACAAAATTTTAAAATTTCCTCCACAGTCTTTCTTTGTCGAATTAATTCTACAATTTCATGATGAAATTTTCTTTGTTCAACTAAATTAACACTCTTTAATTCTTCTTGTGTCAACAAACCTGCTCTTCCCAGATCAGACAAACATATAACCACAGTCCTAAATTTAACACCTAGAGCATCAGCTATTTCTTGTCGAGAATGATAAAGTCCGCTTTTAACAGCATTTGTAACAGCATCACGCGTTTCTTTTTTACGGTGGAATCTGAATGGCTGATCGCTTGGATCAATGCTTTCCTCATCATCTTCTTCAGAATCACTTGAAATATGTGTTGAATTTCTTTTCCCTGTACGGATAATAATTTCTTCATCGCTGTCCTCTACACGAGCATATGCTGTGACTGGTAGACTACGTTGATCAACTCTTTCTTCATCATCACTTAAAATATAGGTTGAATTTCTTCTTCCTGTACGGATAACAATTTCTTCATCGCTGTCCTCTGCAGAAACATTTGTTGAAACTGACAGATTAAGAGTAACAAAAAGTAATACATTTAATATCTTTAAAAATTGATTCATCATTTTATCCCATGATTGTTTAAGTATAGGATATATAAGTATTCCCTTCTTCATTTCAAGTTAAATTACTATTGATTTATCTCAAGAACCAGAACTACCCAACACCGTCATAAAAAATAAGATTTATAAATTTTTAAAAAAACAAATTAGAATTGTTACTTTGCCCTTCCCTAGTGCAAAAAAAGCATTATAATACCAAAAATCTAGATCAAGAATTGTGTTGGAAAAAGTTAACTATGCTTTTTGCTGTTCTTAAAGAGAATGCACCTCATGAAAAAAGGGTTTCGCTAACTCCAGACGTTGCTAAAAAACTAATAGAATTAGGTCATCAAGTCACCGTTGAATCGGACGCTGGCAAAGAAGCCGGCTATCCAAACAGCCTTTATGAGAAAGCTGGCTGCGCAGTTGAAAAAAACCGTGCAGATCTTTTGAAAAAGGCTAATGGTGTTTTGACAGTTGCGCCTTTTCCAGAAGAAGAAGTAACAAAGCTTGCAAAACAAAGCCTTTTGATTGGAATGCAAAAGCCTTACCAAAGCGCTTCTCTTTTGAAAAAATTAGCTTCTCACAAGGTGACAAGCTTTAGCCTTGAACTAGCGCCTCGCATTACTCGTGCGCAAAGCATGGACGTGCTTTCTTCTCAAAGCAATCTGGCTGGATACAAAGCTGTGATTGATGCTGCTTCTGAATTTGGTAGAGCGCTCCCTTTGATGATGACAGCAGCCGGAACAATTCCAGCCGCACGTGTTTTAATCTTAGGCGCTGGTGTTGCTGGTCTTCAGGCGATTGCCACAGCTCGCCGCCTGGGTGCGATTGTTTCAGCTTATGACGTAAGAGCGGCATCCAAAGAACAAGTCGAGAGCCTTGGGGCCACCTTTGTTTCTGTAGAAGCAAATGAAACCGGCGAAGGTACTGGCGGATACGCAAAAGAAATGAGTGACGCTTATAAAAAGGCTCAAGAAGAAAAACTCAAAGAAGTTTTAAAAACCCAAGATATCATCATCACAACTGCACAAATCCCTGGAAAACCAGCCCCTGTCTTGATTACAGAAGCCATGGTTAAAACAATGAAACCAGGATCTGTCATTATTGATTTAGCTGCCGAATCAGGCGGAAATTGCGCATTATCCGAATCAGGGAAAACTGTGACAAAACATGGCGTTAAAATTGTAGGTTCCGCTAACATGCCAAGCAGAATCGCAACAGATGCAAGCCAACTTTATGCAAAAAACCTTTTGAATTTCCTTAAGAATTTAATGAATAAAGAAGGAAATGCCCTAGAGATCAATTGGCAAGATGAAATCGTAACAGCCACAGGCTTAACCCATGATGGCGCCATTATTCACCCAACCTTTAAAAAGGATTAAAGAGGTATTTTATGGATATTCACACTATAACTGAACAAACAACAAAGATTTTAAATGCTTCTAGAGAATTAACTGATGAAGCAAAACAACTAGAAACAATGGCTCGTCAATTGGTGGGTCAATCAGGTACAGCTCATTTAGATCCGTTTGTTATTGGTCTAACCGTTTTTGCCTTAGCTTGTTTTGTAGGATACTATGTTGTTTGGAAAGTGACCCCTGCCCTTCATTCCCCTTTGATGTCTGTAACCAATGCAGTTTCAAGCGTTATTATCGTAGGTGCTTTAATTGCAGCAGGTCCTGCTATTAGCAATATCTCTACAACCTTTGGTTTTATTGGTGTTGTCCTAGCCTCAATTAATATTTTTGGTGGATTTATTGTAACTCAGCGCATGTTGCAAATGTTTGCAAAAAGCAAATAAAAGGAGCTTAAAAACGTGTCCGTTAATCTTTCTGCATTCTTATATTTAGTCTCGGCTGTTTGTTTCATTTTAGCCTTACGCGGCCTTTCCTCAGCAGCAACATCCAGATCCGGTAATATGTACGGCATCTTTGGAATGGTAATTGCCGTTTTAACAACTCTTCTAGGATCTTCTATTTCAAGATATAGCTGGATTGTTGTGGCCATTGCATTGGGTGGTGGCATTGGAACTGTCATTGCAAAACGCATTAAAATGACTGCACTTCCTCAATTGGTTGCTGCTTTTCACAGTTTGGTTGGTTTAGCTGCTGTATTTGTTGCAGCCGCTGCGCTTTATTCTCCAGAGACGTTTCATCTTGGCTCTCATGGACACATGAAATGTACAAGTCTTTTTGAAATGGGACTTGGGACAATTGTTGGCGCAATCACTTTTACAGGATCCATCATTGCCTTTGGAAAATTGCAAGGTCTTGTTAGCGGAAAACCACTTACGTTCCCGCGTCAACATCAATTGAATGCTCTGCTTGCAATTGGGCTTGTTGTTCTTTTGTTCGTATTTATGGGGACTGAATCAACTTCTGTCTTTTGGCTATTAACAACTATTTCCTTTGCCCTTGGCCTTTTATTGATTATGCCAATCGGCGGCGCTGATATGCCTGTGGTGATTTCCATGCTGAACTCCTATTCAGGGTGGGCAGCAGCAGGCATTGGTTTTACCATGTCAAATAACCTTTTGATTATCACCGGCGCTCTTGTTGGAGCATCGGGTGCGATCCTCAGTTACATTATGTGTAAAGGGATGAACCGCTCCATATTCAATGTCATCTTGGGCGGATTTGGAACTGACCCTGCTTCGGCTTCAGCCTCTGGAGTAAGTGCGAGTGACAAACCTGTAAAGGTTAGCAGCGGCGAAGATGCTGCTTTCATTATGGGCAATTCACGAAATGTAATCATCGTCCCAGGGTATGGTATGGCCGTTGCTCAAGCGCAGCATGCTTTACGAGAAATGGTTGATACTTTAAAAGGAAAAGGCGTAAATGTTCGCTATGCCATTCACCCTGTAGCGGGGCGTATGCCTGGACATATGAACGTTCTTTTAGCAGAAGCTAATGTGCCTTATGATGAAGTTTTAGAACTTGAAGATATTAACCATGACTTTGCATCAACCGATGTTGCCTTTGTCATTGGCGCTAATGATATTACGAACCCTGCCGCTAAAACCGATGCATCGTCCCCTATCTATGGAATGCCAATATTAGATGTAGAAAAAGCCAAAACGGTTTTATTCGTTAAACGTTCATTAGCCTCAGGCTATGCGGGCGTTGACAACGAACTGTTTTACAGAGACAACACGTTGATGGTCCTAGGCGACGCTAAAAAAGTCTGCGAAGAGATTCTAAAAGGATTGAAAGAGCATTGATGACTAATAGGAAAAAGTAACTATTTTTAAATGTTACGGTCTTCTTAAAACAAAAAGCCAAGAACAGATTAGTTCTTGGCTTTTTTATTTTTGAACAGTAATTATTTCTCTTTTTGGTTGAAATTTATAACAAATTTCCCCTAGAATCGCCCTTTAACTAAAAGAGGCGAAATTGACAATAATTATAAAAAATATAATGCGTGTTTGTGTTTTATATTGTTTTACATGCACCCTATCAACCGGAGCAGAAATAGCAACTTATTCTACAAGTGATGCCGAATTTCAAAGTAAAGTTGCCCGAAAAGCACTTGACCTCTATCAGACCATAAATACATCTGGAAAATTTCGTTTTCCTGCTTTAAATGAAGACGGAATACGTGAAGAACTAAACACCCCTTCTCATTACTGGGATAAAGTAACTGAATACAACAGTCAACTTGATATGACCGTTGAAATGTTTGTAATGAAACCTGTCTATAAACCCTCAGTTGCATTAATTGATTTACTGGAAAAAGGGGGTGTTGTTGAATGTGGAATTATTGTTTCCTTAGTCAATCAATGCATTACACTTGATATGTTAGGAGATACTTTCTTTAACTTTGTAAAATGGCAAGAACCCTTTGTATTGCCCAGCAAAAGAACTTTGTTCTTAGATGATTCATCTACTGATATTGTACCAGCCAATCCTGGTGAATTTGGTTATATAGCAAATGTAGCTGACTATTCTGAAATACATCCGCAAAGCTTCCATGCGGGTGAAAATGTATTTTGCGTAGAGAGCACTGAACCCAATGTACCGCGTTACGTAGTGTTTGGTGAGTTCGTTAATGAATCTAAAACAGAAGAACAAATTGTTGATCAACTTTATGCCAGCACAATGGACACAAGCGATGGATGCGATGTGGAAGAAATTGAAAAATATAAAGACAGGTCATTCTGGGATGAGGAACGATTTGCAAACCAAATGAATTTCCCTGTGTATAAATACTCTTATGAAGAATTTAAACAAGCACAAAGAGCTCTATTAGAACTCTTCTCATCTCCCTAAAAGACAAAGGCTTTTATTTGAATTAGCCACATTAATACTATAAAAGCTATTCACGTTCCTCAAGCCAAGCCATCTGAATAGCTTCTAGGACTTTTTCGTTGCTTTTATTGGGATCATCTTCAAAACCGGGAAGGTTTTGCACCCACTGCCATAGATCTGTAAATCGAGTGGACAAGATATCAATATCGGGATGCGCTTCTTCTAAGGCAATTGCAATATCGTAGGTATCTGTCCACTTAAGCTTTTGGCTCATTTAAACCATCATATTCCGCGTTCCAGCAGGAAGGCGCACTTTTAAACCATCAAGTTCATCTGTCATAATAATCTGACAACCAAGGCGTGATGTATGTGTCAAGCCAAACGCTAAATCCAACATATCTTCTTCGTCTTCTGTAGCGGCCGGTAATAGATCATACCATTCACTGTCAACAACCACATGGCATGTGGAACAAGCAAGCGATCCTTCACAAGCCCCTTCGAGATCAATATTATTCCGGTGAGCAATTTCTAAGATAGATAAACCAATAGGAGCTTCAACTTCAATTGTCT
>JAIEMR010000134.1 GCA_019751935.1 Alphaproteobacteria bacterium | reverse complement strand
ATCAAATAATCTTTTTCGCTCTTCAAAGCTTTTCATCAGATCTGGGTTCGGATCAATAAAAATATGCTGATGATTAAAAGCGGCAATTAATTTGGTCAATGGAGATCTGAGCATTCCGTTACCAAAAACATCTCCTGACATATCACCAACACCCACCACAGAAAATGGGGTGCTTTGAATATTAATCCCCAATTCCTTGAAATGACGCTCTACAGAAATCCATGCCCCTTTTGCGGTAATCGCCATCTTTTTATGGTCATAGCCGTGAGACCCCCCGGAGGCAAAAGCATCATCAAGCCAAAATTCATATTCCTTGGAAATTTCATTCGCAAAATCAGAAAAAGAAGCTGTTCCTTTATCTGCCGCTACAACAAGGTATGGATCGTCACCGTCATGACAAACGATTTGAGGCGGGTGCACAACTTTCCCTTGAACCCAATTATCAGTCAGATCTAATAGCCCTCTCATCATCGTTTGATAACAGCGAATAACTTCTTGTTTTAACTCACTGGGTGCCACACCACTGGTTTGCATTTTTTCATAATATTTTGAAACGAATCCACCCTTTGAGCCAAGAGGTACAATGATTGAATTTTTAACCATCTGAGCTTTCATCAGGCTTAAGATTTCGCTTCTAAAATCTTCATGACGGTCAGACCATCTAATTCCTCCCCTGGCAACCTTATCACCGCGCAAATGGCAGGCTTCCATAAACGGAGAGTAAATAAAAATCTCATAGTGAGGATAAGGTTTTGGAAGACCAATGAGACGACTACAATCAAATTTAAAGCTTATGTATTCTTTATTAAGTTCTTGATAAAAATTCGTTCTCACTGTGGATAGAATACAATTTAAAAAGCGTTTTAAAATTTCATCATGATCATTTCGCGCAACACTTTGTAATTGATGTTCCAATTCCTTTAACAAATGTTTTTCTTGAGTTTTTGAAGAATCCGTATAGGGAAATGTAAATCTTAACACAAACAAATCACGCAGCTTTTGCGTGATTGACTGATGCTGACTTAATACATTTGCCATCAACTCTTGGGAATAACCAAAGTCAACTTGCTTTAAGAACTTGGCATAAACTCTGAAAACAGATGCCTCTCTGGCCGTTAGTGAGCTCTTTAAAATCAAGTGATTAAAAGCATCGTTTTCCACCCGCTCATACCAAACATCGTAAAAAGCTTCCGCAATCCTTTGCTTATCCATTTTTAAGATTTTTTCATTTTCAGAGTAGAAATAATGAACCCAAACACTTTGTTTTTTTGAGTTTTGGTAAGAAGATGATTCAATTTCATAAGTCACTTCCGAAGCGGCACGTAACCCAAGATTTTCTAACATAGGCATCAACAAAGAAAGTGGCAATGCCTTATCTAGATGAAAAACCTTTAAAATATCCATTTCTTGTTTATCATCATGTTCAAGGTTAAAAACAATGCTTTGTTTATCCAAAGCCTCTAAACTATTTTTAACATCATTAAGCGCCCAATGAGGCGAGAATGAATCTTGATAGGCCTTTGAAAAATCTAACTTATAATCAACGTTAAAATCACTACCCAGAATCAATTGATCTAGTTTTTCTTCCCAAGAAAGGGAAAGTTCATTAAGTTTTTCTTGTAAATGACGCTTATTATAAGAAAATTCACGCACATTATCAAAAGACAACACGGCAATAAGACGTGCAAAAGGAAACTCACTCATTAAAACTTGATCTGAACTTATGGCGCCATCAAACTCTTGACTTAAAAAATTTAGGATTTTTTCTTTTAAATCAAAACTATATCGATCTTTTGACAAATAAACCAAAACACTCAAAAATCTTCCATAAGGATCGGGGCGAAGAATAACAGATAAATTTTTATTGTTATGAATTTCTAAAATTTCTTCACAAAGATGATAAAGTTCTGTTTCGCTAAATTGAAAAAGCTCATCTTGCGGAACGCTTTTTAGAATACTAATTAGATATTTTCCATCGTGCCATTTTGGCGATAGTCCAAAACGATCAAAAACAGCTGTGACTTTATGTTTAAGTAATGGAATTTCAAAAGCAGAGTGGTTAAAAAATTCACGGCTAAAAAGACCAATAAACTGATAAAGACCACAAATTGTTCCACTTTCGTCAATATCCAGAATCTCTATACTATTTAACCTGGAATGACGATGAACGGGAGATCGCTTTGAGCTTTTTAAAATTACTAAAAGCGGCAAATTAGAACCTTTATTTTTTTGATGGGATTCATCATCACATAAAAATAATTTATCCAAACGACAGGCCTTTGGTGTCAATTCAGACAAGTGGGTAAAATATGAATCTCTAAACAGTCCACAATTTCCATTATCTGCAATTTCTTCATTTTCAAAATGAAGAGCCAGATGATCCTCATGCTTTCTGTTTTCTATCAAAGAAAAATGTTCAATTTTAGCTTTTGCTGCAAAATACCTGCACCCAATAAAGATAAAATTATCTTTAGCCAACCAAGATAAAAATGCCCCAATGTCTTTTATTCCATAGGAATGATTCTTTAGTCCTAAATATTGTAAATTATCATCGAATGACTGGTAACGCTTACTAAGCTCTAAGATATTACTCTTCATCCTATCAAAATCATCGACAACTAGGGCTACTTGTTCAAGTAAATGGATAATTGCCTGATGAAGAACATGCTGACGTTCTTCATCTTCTCCGTCTTCCAAAATAATACAGATTAAAGATTCCACGTGAATTTTGGATGTGATAGGTATTATTTTTTCTTCATCAAGATGTCCTTGTGCTGGCTCTAAATTCAGTAAATGACCATGGGAATCTCGTACTACTTTTAAAATTGGATGAAGAATAGCTTCTGCACTAAATCCGTTTTGTTTTAAAATTGCTTTTAAGCTATCTACTAAGAATGGGCGGTCTGAACTAATAAGTGTAATTGTCAAAGGAACAGTAAGATCTGGATTGGATAAATCCACTGGTTTTTCATAAAAATCAATAATGGGAGCGTAAGATGGGCGATATTGAAATAATTGCCAGGCCCTCAAAGCTCTTGAAACTAATACTTCTAGGCCTTGGTACTTAGCTGCTTTTTCCAAATACTCAATACTCACATGATGATAAAACTGTCTAATAAATATTGAAAGATTTGAAAAATCTTGAGTAGAAGATTGATGAGCTAACTGCGCTTTACATGCTTGAATGATCTCTTCAATAAAAACTTTTTTACTGTGATTTTTACTCAAAGCATGCCCTATCAATCGTATTTTCTCGTTCTTGATCATAGACAGAAAATAGTTAATGAGAGTTTAATTTGCCCTGCCATCATCATTAGCAAAAACAGATAACCATAAAATTACCATTGAACATATCTGTATATTAATGACATAGTTTATATATGACACTATTTAGATACAGAGCATTGAATAATGAAGGGCATTACCAAACCGGTGATTGGTTCGGAATGTCCTCGAAGGAACTTTATTCCCATCTTCAAAAACAAAATCTACAACTCATCTCCGCAAAAGCTGTTCGAAAGAAACCTTGGCACTCCTTTCCTATCTTTTATATAAACTCTCAAGAACTTATAGATTTTTGTGTTCACATGGAGCAGCTTGATAAAGTCAAGATGTCTTTAACAGAATCAATTCTTTTGTTCGCAAGCACCGTTAAGAATCGTTCTTTCAAGGCCATTTTGTTTGATATTCATCAATCCATAACAAAAGGGTTTCTACTTTCAGAGGCATGTTCAATACACCCCAAAATTTTTGATTCTATTTTTGTGCAATGCCTTAATGTTGCTGAAAAAACCGGGACCTTAAATCAAGCTTTTAACCATCTTCAAAAACATCTTTCTTGGAAAAAGGAGCAACAAACAAAACTAAAACAATCATTAAGATATCCGCTTATTTTAGCAAGTATCCTTTTATTACTAATGGCTTTTATGATTGTTTTTGTAACGCCTCACTTAGAAGATTACCTTGAAATTTTAGGGGTTAAAGAAAAACCCTTAGCTTTAAAAGCATTAATCTTTCTAGGCAGTATGGTAAGGGAACAAGGAACAATCATGTTTCTCATGCTCTTTGCTTTGTCATCAAGTTATTATATTTTCCGGAAAATCTCTCTTTCTTTTCAAAAAGTAACTCAACGTCTTTTATTTTTGATTCCTGGATGGGGATCGATTAAAAAAGATCTTTTAATTGGTAACTTTTTTCAAACATTCTCTATCCTTTTAAATCAAAAGTTAGATTTACTTTTAAGTTTAGAGAAGGCAATTGATACGATCCCCAATCAGTTTCTAAAAGAAAAACTTTCTTCTGCCCCTTCTTCAATTAGGCAAGGATTTTTTCTCTCTGATGCTTTAAGAGAAACCACGATATTTTCTCCTTTTGCCTTAAGGCTTATTCAACTGGGAGAGGAATCTGGGAGTCTTGGATATCTCTTGGATCAAACAGCTAAAATACAACTTAGAAACACTTTAAAACGACTTCATTCACTATTAGCCTGGACGGAGCCCGTTTTGATTACTATCATAGGTATAGTAATGATGTGGATAGTAGCGGCAACGGTGGTACCCTTATATGACAATTTGGCACTCTTTGACCTATAATACCAAGCTAAACAGCAGTTTTAGGGCTTTAAAAAACTGGATTGAAAAATACGGAATTGAAGCTAAAAGCCTGCTTTTCTTTTGGAATAGAATTAAAGAAACTCACCCAAAATCATATCTAACCTTTGTGGTAAAAGGGCAAAATTTACACGCATTTTGTTTTTCTGATGACAAATTTGTTGAGCAAACAACATTAAGCATCTTAGACGAAGATAGGCCTCATCTTGTCAAATACTTACAACGATACCCCCACCACCCTCTTCGCGTTATTCTTCAAGGAGGCGAAGCTGACTTTCGTCTTGTTTCTCTTAAAAATGTTCGCTTTTGGGATAGAGCATCTCTTTTAAAGCAAGTTAAGCTCGGTGAATTTACATCATCTGATTGGACCCAAAAACTTCGCATTCCAAGCCCCGAAGACCCTTATCGTTACCTTTTAATGGGTATCCGTCCTTCGCATGCCTTAAGAAATCTACTTAGTTTTTTAGCCAAACAAAGCAATCCAATAGCGAACATTCAAATGTGGCCTATTATTGCAGCAGAGCAAACTTTAAAGATTGCAAAAGAAACCTTCCCACATTCAACAATTGCTAAATGGTCCTTTATTGTCCTCTGTCAAGACAACCAACAATGGCAGCTTATTGTCTGTCAAGATGAAGCCGTTGTATTATCCAGACAAGGTTTTTTAAATCCACTTGTATCTATTGATAATGATCTTAGTAAAGAGATTTTAGCCACCCTTAGGTACCTTCATAGAAATGGGTACCAAGAAGGAGAGCCTGTCACTATTATACAATGTGGATTTTCTGAGTTTATTAATCTTGAATCCACAATTCCTACAGAAATTTTGCAACTTCCTGAGATTATTCATCCTCAAAACTTAAGCTTGTCTTATTTTTCCCTTTTCTCAGCTTTAAAGCTTTTAAACTTTAGCTTTCTCCCTCCTTTAACAAGCCAAGATTCAAGCTTTGAATTGCCCCCTATTCGCTCACATCGATTAGCTTTTTTACTACCTCAATTAGCAATCCATACATGTATTCCCTTGCTCATTCTTCTTTTTCTCTTTGGAAGTTTTTTCCTGGTAAAAGGAATAAGGCAAAGCCAGACCTATAATTTTCTTTCAGAGGAAATTGCTCACCATACACTGGAAGTAGGAAAAGAAAAAAAACTTAATTCCGCTAAACTTTTTCAATTTTATAAAAACCAAAGTAGGCCAAATCTGATCCCCAAATTGCAATCCTTAACAGCAAATATTACTCCAGAAGCAATAGCAACTGAGCTAAAATGGCAAGAAATTAATACACCCACTTTAACCTATAATTTAAAAATGACCTTGGCTTTAGACATAAGAACCTCGGACACACCTGCAAAGAAAAACGGAAAGAAAGCACCAAACCCAGAAGCCTATCAACAAAAAGTAGAAAGAAGCATAACTAAAATTTGCCCGTCTGCTCATATCGAATGGCCTCCCTCCCCTCAAAAAACTTCTTTAAATTTGAATGTTTCTTATGAGTAAAGCGAGAGTGGAATGAAAAAAACAAATCAAAAACGAACAATCCTTAGCCTTGACCCCTGGTTAAACCCTGCAACAGGGGGGATAACGCTAATCTTAACGTTAACTACAGTTTTAGCGTTTTGCTTTTTCTTTTTAAGCAAAAATAATTATGACTCAAATCGCCAAAACTCAGTTTTAGCAGAGAAGAGACTAACGACACTTCAAAATGATCAAGCCATTTTTAAAGCCTATGAAGCTGCACTGACTGAGTCCCCAAAACAGTTCAATGAGTTTCGTAAAAAACAATTTGATCGAGTGATTTCTGTAGACGACATCAAGGCAAAGCTTCAGAAATGGCAAAAACAGTTTAAAATCCAAACATTAACAACGCAATTCAAAACAGATCAGCTTATATCAACTGAACTTAATCTTTGGAAAACACCTGTAAGTCTTGATGTAAAAGTACTTCAAGACAAACAGTTTTATCAATTTCTTGATAAAATTCAGCAAGAACTTCCTGGGGTTCTCGTTATAAAAACCTTTCAGTTAAAACGTATATCACAGCTCACCACAGAAATCTTAGAACAGGTATCAACAGGTAAGGGAATGAGCTTATTTGAAGGAAAAATTGAGTTCGAATGGATCCATTTAGGTACAAATCAAAACAAAACCGAAGCAAAATAATTGCTTTTGTTTTCATGTTCTTTTTGATCTCTCAGCTTCTTGCTGAGGAACCTGAATCTTTTTCAATTATGTTAAGTGAAACTGAACAACTGGCTTTAGGAAGAGCTCTAGGATTAAAAAAAACAGAAACGCCAGATTTATATCAAGAAATATCGGCTACTGAAAGTCATGATGCAATTCTGTTTCTTTCAGCGATTATTCATTTTACATCTGAAAAATGGGCATTATGGCTTAATGATCAAGTTGTAAATAATAAAACAGCTTTTCCTGGAGTTTTTTTAAAAGAAGTTAGACCAGATTCCATTATATTTACTCTTGAGAGAGAGCCCCAAAAAGAGATTATTCTTGGCCTTAATCAAAGCTATTCTTACAACCAAAAACGTGTTGTGGATGGTGATGCTAGACCTAAAGGAAGGCTTTCTAGTTAACCCATAAATTCAAAAACTTACAGAGCAAGCTATGCTATCAAATTCTATGATGACGCGAGTGAAAGAGCCCCATGCCTATCTAAAAATGTTTTTATTTCTATATTGGCGGATTGGGTTATTAAAAGTACCAATTCCTCAATAATTTGCATTATCTTAGTAGCATCATAAGTAAAAGGATCAAACTTTGTCTTATCTGGATGAACAGCAGTAAGCATCTTTTGAACTGTAAATTTACTTCTTGATTTAAGTTTAGAACTCTTCACACTTCCTGGTATCATCAAAACCAAACCAGAAATTTCTTTATCAGCCACTTCTTTCTCTTCAAATAATGCCCTAAGGGATTCATCTTGATATAAACTAAAAAGAACACTTCTTTTTGCAACAAGGTTATCTCCCGCTAGAAGGGGCTTATTTTTCTTATAATCATGACTTTCCATAATAACTTTAAAAGCCATTACAAGCTTGTCTGCATCAGTTTTAAAGACTTTTTCCTTTCTGAGGTATTGTTTGGTTGCTCCCTCAAAAGAAAGTAGAATCGGCACTTTTCGATATTGCAGATCAGCTTTTTCTCCCAATCTAAAATCAGCTGAGTCATAACTATCGTCAGGTAGAGGAAAACTTTGTCGGCTTAAAGCCACCCGTGTTTTATCAATTAAGCCATAAAATTTATCTGCTTCTGTTGAGGGTTCCCCGATAGAATCTCCTCGTATACTATTGGCTCCACTAATAAGCCTGTTACATATCTCAATGTGTTTGCGTTGCTCAGGCGTTGTGATTCCATCCAAAGATATCTGCGAATCTTCGCTCACCTCATCTATATTAATTCCAATTGCATAAAGGGCTAAAATCCCCATGCGACGTTCGTAAGGAGTAGCTTTTTTTCTTTTACTTAATCCCCCCTTAATACCAATTCCTTTCAAAGCTGATAGAATTATATCTTTGTACCGGGCAATCTCACCAACAGAACCTTTCACCATTTTCTGTTTTGCTACTTCAATAACCCTATAACCTTCGTGCATTTTATATGGTGCTTTAATCTCATCAATTTCATCTTTGTTATCTCTTATAAAATCCTGCATTTCACGAGGACTTAGCATGCGCGCCTTTGAAGAAGCCACCATACATATCAACATCAAAAAGTATATTAGAATCTTTTTCATTTTTCTTTTACTTCACCATATCACTTTACGCACAATCTAAAGCATTTAATAAATATCAAATCTTTATTAAATTCTCATATAAAAATCCTAAAATTTCCTTAAGAAGGACATTAGAATCTATTTTTTAATTGTCAAGTAAATTGGCTATTTTTTCTCAAGCTTACTTAGTTCATTGACTAAAATCTGAGGCGTTAAAATTTGCGGTAAAATCTTTGGAGCGGTCTTTTCATCTCCTTGATGAAGAACATACAAAGGAACGCTATTGCGGCCATAATCTGCCAAAGCAGCTGTAATCTTTGAATCTTGATTCGTCCAATCGGCGCGCATGATAACAACACCCAGCTGATTTACTTTTTCAAGAAAATCTTTTGATTCTAAGGCAATTTTTTTATTCATTTGGCAAGTCAAGCACCAAGCTGCTGTAACGTCAATAAAGACACTTTTTCCCTGTTCCCTTAAAACTTGAAGTCTTTCAGGAGAATACGTTTCCCATTGAACTGGTAAAGATTGAATAGACTGATTAGATCTCATATTAATAATTAGGAATGAAGAAATCCCCAAACTTAACGCCATCCATAAAATGGCTAACTTTCTGGTTAATTCAGAACAGTTGATATTTGACCACCGTCCATAAACCCAAGACCCAACTGCACTTATTAACAAAATACCAAAAAGATTTCCTATCTCATCGGTACCTTTTTGATGTCCAAAAATCCATATCAACCAACAAACAGTTGCCATCAAAGCAAATCCTAAAATCTGCTTTAAAGTTTCCATCCACCTGCCTGGTTTTGGCAGCCATTTGATAGTTTTTGGAAATGCACACACCATAATAAATGGAAAGGCTAAGCCGATAGCTAAACTGCTAAAAATCAAAAAAGAGATAAAGAAAGGTTGAATAGCAGCCACTCCAAGGGCTGTTCCCATAAAAGGAGCAGAACAGGGAGATGCGACAACGCAAGCCAAAACCCCACTTAGAAAAGAGGACAAATAGGAAAGATCATTTTTGGATCCTCGTTTTTTCTCCTCTAATCCAACAAGACTTGTTCCAATTTCAAAAACGCCCCACATATTCATGGCTAACAAAAGGAAAATGATACTTAAAAAGGCAACAAAGGTTGGTGATTGCAATTGAAATCCCCATCCCAATTGTTGACCTTGGTTTTTCAGAATTGCTAAAATCCCAGAAGCAGTCCAAAAGCTTGATAGAATCCCGCCAGTAAAAAATGTGGCGTGCTTAATGAGTTGATGCCTCATTAATCCTTTATAATGCAGCAAACTTAATAATTTCAGGGAAAGCACCGGCAGAACACACGGCATTAAATTGAGCAAAATGCCGCTTATAAAAGCAAAAATAATTGCCAAAGCCCACGAAAAATCCATATTCACATCCTGGTGAAGGCGATCTTCTTGAAGCCAGTAATAAAGATCTGGCTCTGATATGAGTGTTGTCTCAACAGGGAAATCAAGTTCAAGATGAGAACTGCCGAGCATACAACTATCACCGCATGCAACATACTTTACATCTAATCCGATTTTACTTTGATGCAAAGAAGCATCTGCTTTCAGCTTGACTAAGACCCAAACTTCTTTTTCATAAATATGACTTATAATAGAGCCATGTTGAACCCTTTTTGGCTCCGGCCAGACAGTCTCCAAAATTTTCAAATCTTTTGGCAAAGACCAATTCAAAGTTAAAGGATTGCCGCCCTCACCTGCCTCAGAGCTATTAATATGCCAACCTGGATCCATTTTGAATTGAACAGCAAGCCAAAATGGTTCTTTAACCGAAGGGATTTTTACTGAACTTGCTAGCTTAATTTCAACATGAGATGAGTGAGGAGCCGAAGCAATTAATGATTGAGAGAAAAGAATAATCCCTAATAAGAGAACCCAATGTCGTACTTTTGTCATGCAAAGTCATTTTTATATAGAAACAAAACCTATTTCATTTTACATTATAAACGTAAAAATTAAAGTAAAGGTTTAGGATTATTTCCTTGTGACTAGCAAAGGAGCTAAGATTATAGAAACAACTCTGTCCGAAGTTGAAATGAAATCATCTTCTTTTAGCCGTTTCTTAGGAGCCACCCTAATTGTCGCTGGCACAACAATTGGCGCCGGAATGTTAGCCTTACCTATGACATCAGCAACAGCTGGTTTTTTGAATAGCACACTCCTTTTAATAGGAATGTGGATCTTTATGTGTTTCACAGCCCTTGTCACACTTGAGATCAACCTTTATTTTGGCGAAGGTACCAGTATTGCAACCTTGTCAGAAAAAGTATTTGGAAAGTATGGCAAGTGGATTGCATCAGCCAGCTTACTTCTCTTGTTTTATGCTTTATTGGCCGCCTATATCACAGGAGGGAGTTCCTTTTTAAAAACCGGCATAGAAAGCTATACAGGCACGTCTATTCCTTTTTTTCTATTGGCTTTGCCTTTTACAATAGGCCTTGGATTTTTTGTGAACTCCTGCACTCAATCTGTTGATTATGCGAATCGTTTTATTTTTCTTTTTAAAATAATCGCCTTTATAGCCATGGTTGTCCTACTTATCCCATTTGTTAAAACTGAGAATCTCTCGGCAAATCAAGGAAATTTGTCATCTATATGGCTTGCTGTTCCTATCTTTTTTACCTCTTTCGGATTTCATGGCAGCATTCCAAGTCTTGTTAATTATATTGGGCCTGACCCAAAAGCACTGCGATCTGTTATTATTGTTGGCAGCTTAATACCACTTGTGGTTTACCTATTATGGCAAACTGTTACGTTAGGCATCCTTCCTCCTTCCACTCTCCACTCTTTTGGACAAGAAAATAATGCGGCTGTCTTTATCCAGCATTTAAATGCAATCACTCAAAAAGATACTTTAGATTGGCTTACAAATATTTTTGCTTTTTTAGCTATCTCGACTTCTTTTTTGGGGGTTGCTATTGGTTTATTTGACTACACTGCTGAAACGTTTCGTAAAAATAACACCCCAAAGCAAAGATTCCAAACCTCTCTGGTTACATTCGTACCTCCTTTGTTTTTTGCATTATTTTATCCTGATGGCTTTATTCTAGCGCTCGGTTATGCAGCCATTGCTTTAAGCGTTTTGGCCGTTCTAATTCCAATTGCGATTTCTATAAGGCTGCGTTATTTACCTTGGACAGGTTATAAAATCACGGCCAATATTATCGTACTCGTCGTCTCATTCTTAATTGGAGTGAGCATTATTGCAATTGAAGTCATGAATTGGTTTTGAACAATAATTTTATGATTAAGTTTCTAGGAATATTAGCTATTTTAGGCACTTTTTTATTTGCAAAAACCTACTTCACAGCTCCACATCAAGTTGATGTTTTATTTTGCCCTTATGACATAGCTGATTCAAACATTATGAAAAGGTTAATCCAAGAGCTTGAAAAACAAAATGTGACTTATAAAGTCCTTCCTTTTGGCAAAGCTCAAGAGGTTTTTGAAAACAACTCTCACCTTGTTAAAGCCGATTTTCCAGATGTTAAATGGGATAGAGAAAAAAACTTAGATGCCGAGCACCTCGCTTTTATAAAAAATAAGATCAAATCAAAAATAGTCATCGCAAGTATGGCATCAGCCGCCCAGGCTCAAGTTTTAAACATTCTAAAAAGCGAAAAAACTCACACGATTGCAATCTATGACAACTTTGATTCAGTAGTCGATAAAGAATACGTACAAGCTTTTTTGAAGCAAGTTGAACAAATTGATGAATATTTTCTCCCTTCGCAAACGACTCTTGCAGGGTTTCAAACTTTAGAGAAAACAAGGCATGCTAAATTAAGCGTCTTAGGTCAGCCGGCCCTAGAGGATTGGGATGAGATCTTTTCTAAAACAAACAAAACAGACCTTAAACAAAAATTAGGACTAGAGCCCTCGGATCAAGTTATTCTTTTTGTTGGTGGTTATGACGATACCTATAAGGAGTATTTTGGGCTTTTTGTAAAAGCGATGAAAGCCTTTAAGGATAATCATAATATTAAAATCCTCGTCACCTATCATCCAAAAACAGACGGCTCTTTGGAAAGATCCGTAATTGAAGAAGAAAAAGCCGATAATATAAAAGTGATTGATAACAATGGTCCTTCTACAGCTGAGATTTCAACTATTACCAATATACTCTGTTGTCATAAATCAAGTGTTGGGATACAAGCCCTTTATGCTGGAGTTCCCGTTATTTATGTTGTTAAAAAGAGTGAGCTTAATAATTTTGCGATCAAAAAAGGATTAGCCCTTGAGATTGATGATACTTCAGAACTTATTGAGGCTATCAAACGTATCTTATCCACAGCAAACCGAAATCAATCTCCGACAAAAGATATTGGGATTCCAAAAGACGCAACTAAAAATATAGTTAAAAGAATAAAAGAACTATTATAAATGTACCAAAGTGTTTCAAAAAGCCGGGCAGGTGTTTGAGGAGTGAGGAGCGGAGTGTATATGAAATACATGAGCACCGAAGTCGCGAAAAACAACCAACTCGGGATTTGAAACATGAAGGGTATTAGGCGCCCATGGGTCTTCTTGAAGGGCTTGGAATTAAAGATAGAGGTATGCGTTTGCGAACCGTTGGAACAGTCATCCCAGCGTAAACTTGTTTTACAGCCTCAATACACACAATACCACTAAATTTTTGCAAACAAGCCTGGCCCGTTTTTTCGGCAAACGGACTAATAACGGCCTGCACAAACCTTGAAGAACTCGGAAGAGTGTATAATCCACGCAAAAATGAGACTGGTGTAAATAAAGATTCTTGTAGCAAACAAGACAACTGCGTCATCGTATAGGGCTGTCCATGTCCAAAGGGTGTATGATCTGACCTTGCCCATAATCCTCGGCGATTTGGTGCTATTAAAAGCATCTTTCCATTAGGTGCCAAAACGCGCCAAGCTTCACGCAATAAATATTGCGTGTTATGGCAATTCTCAAGTGCGTGAACAAATAATAACTTATCAACAGACTTATCTTTAAGCGGCAGCATATCTTCTTCTACTAAAGAAGATCTGATGGATTTCGGGGATGGCCATCCCACAACACCTTGTTGAGCAGGCATAAAAGCGAGCACTATATTTTTTTCTGTATCAAATAAATCAAGGAAAGGAGCTGCGTAACCAAGGCCAATAATAACTTCTCCAGCTTTACAAGGCCAAAGTTTTCCTATCAGCTGCTCTAAGTCACTTTTAACAATGCGACCCAAAGAAGATGCGTAAAAGTCACGTAAATCAATAACATCAGTTGTCATACTCTGCATTATAGTCGTCAAAATAACTTTTCTGAAAGAGTAAAAACATTAAAAAAGCTATCTCGAAATTCCTTTCGAGATAGCTTATCCACTTTATTCAGCTTATATTAATCGATCCATTGTGGCTTGGAAGAACCTAAAGCCGAGACCGGATATTTATAATGTGTAGGAGTTGCTGAGTACTCAACTATTGGTTTAACATGTTTGATAGTACCAAAACATGTTTCACTATTAACTAAATATTTGTCCAAATTTTCAGGGAATCTTCCTGGGAGATGAGCATCACTTCTTAGCCCCAAAGATAATAACCACATTGCAGTCCTTGTAAGAGAAACCTCAACGTGATAACTTCCTCCTTCGGTTGCTCTACGATAAAGAGCTGAAAGCATACCAAGTGTACCCAAATAACCTGTCAGATAATCGCAAATTGCAGCTGGAACTAGTTGAGGTTTTTCAAGCCCTTCAGAGTGTGCTGCCAACAAACCACTTGCTGCTTGTCCTAATTGTTCAAATCCGCCCCATTTACCCATTGGCCCATCAGTACCATAACAACTGATAGTAGTATAAATGATGCCTTCTTTCATACCGAAGACGTCTTGAGGTGAAAAACCAAACTTTTCAAATTTTCCGGGCATATACCCTTGAACAAAAACATCTGCTTTTTCTACTAATTTCTTTAAAGTTTCTTTGTCCTGTTGTTTATTTAAGTCTAAAAATGCATTTCTTTTTCCATGTCCTGTATCTATAAAAAATGGAAATAATTCAAATACATTTGGCCCAGAAATGTGAAGAACTTCAGCACCCTGACCTGCAAGTGCTCTTGTTGACATAGGACCAGCAAGAACATGCGTAATATCAATGACGCGCACCCCAGAAAGTGGATGTGAGCCTTTAGTAGGGATAACAGGGTCGCTATGGGAAACCTTTGTTACCTTTACTGGAGGCATAGCAGCCAAAAGTTTACCCTGGGGATGAGCAAGCCATTCCTCAGGAGTACGAATAATAGCGCCGCATAGCTCTTTGCCATTAATTTCTGCTTCTAAATCATTTGAATTCCAAGTTCTAACAGCATTTGCTAATGCATCTGCTTCGTTATGACATTTTAAAATATCTAACAAACCATCTCGCAAATGCGGATAAACACCATCAATATAAATAAAACGATCATCTTTAGTTTTATATGCATCCATGATTGGATAATTTGGCCAGGTACGGTGAGTATCTGGATAGCAAATAGGATAACCATTTTGTGTTTGTAATATAAAACTAATTAATGTAAGAGCAGCCTGAGTTTGATCAACATGAATTGATTGTTTTTGCCCTGTGATGATCTCCCACAAACGTGATGTCATCAAACCGATAGCTAAAGAAACTCCAACACTCGCTTCATCTCCGCGAAATTTTGTATTTGTTACAGTTGGCCCCGTGCTCACCTCATAAGGATAATCCAACAAACTCTCTTGATTAATTATTTTTAATAAACCTTCTAAAATATCTTTCATAAAAAAACTCCTCTTATTATCACTCTTTCTAAATATTAGCGAGAATTTCTTAATATGTAGTTAATCTCTTTACAAAAAGCAGAGGGCATAGTGAAAAAAGTTAAAAATGTCACACAAGTAAAAGAAAGATCAATCTTTTTTACATGACTTATTGACAATTTTCTATATTAACCCTATCTATATTACGTATTTATTTATAGTTAACAAGAGTTTCATGGAATTTTCTGAATTAGGCCTTTCTTCCATCTTATGTGAGACAATCGCATCGTTGGGTTATCATTCTCCTACACCCGTTCAAGAGCAAGCCATTCCCCCGGCCTTAAAAGGTCAGGATGTTCTCGCTTGTGCGCAAACAGGAACGGGAAAAACAGCTGGGTTTTTATTGCCCCTTATTGAAATTTTAAATACATCGCGTGCTAAGGCCAGACTCCCAAGGGCAATCATTTTAGAACCAACGCGAGAACTTGCAATGCAGGTTATTGAAAACTTTAAAGCCTACACTAAAGGCTCTAACCTTAAAGCAGCTCTTTTGGTTGGCGGAGAATCTTTAACAGAACAAGACAAAACATTGCAACGAGGCGTTGATGTTTTAATTGCAACACCAGGTCGTTTATTAGATTTTCTTGAACGTGGTAAAATCATGTTGCTCGAGACAAAGTATATCGTGATCGACGAAGCGGATCGGATGCTTGACATGGGATTCATTCCTGATGTGAATCGCCTTATGGCAATGCTTCCCAAAAGAAGACAAACACTTTTGTTTAGTGCGACTCTTTCGGATGAAATCAGGAAACTCGCGGATACATATCTTTTTCAACCAAAAGAAATTACAATCACCCCCAAAGACAAAACCGCAACAACGATCGAACAGCATTATATTGCGCTTGATCCAAAAGAAAAACGTGAAGCTACCCGATTTTTATTAGAAAAGTTTGGCAAAGATACGCCAAATATTCTATTTTGCAACCGAAAAAGAGACATTTCGACTCTGGTTTCCTCTCTCAAGCGTCATGGGTTTAAGGTTGCTGGGCTTCATGGAGATTTAGCACAAGAGCTTCGCAATCAAACCTTGAAAGAATTCAAAGAGAAAGAGGTTCAAATCTTAGTTGCTAGCGATGTTGCCGCAAGAGGCCTTGATGTTGACAAATTGGGCCTCGTCATTAACTTTGATGTTCCAATCAATGCCGAAGATTATGTTCACAGAATTGGACGTACAGGCAGAGCTGGCAAAGAAGGCAAAGCATTCACCCTTGTCACTGAATTAGACAAAAAACTTTGGAGCGCAGTTGAGAAATTTATAGGGCAATCAATCTCTGTGTTTGAGCTTCCGAAAGTAGAAAAAATAGTAAAAAAAGCAGCTGAAAAACCAAGGACTATCCCACCAAGGGAAACAGAAAAAAATGAAGATCGCCCTCTTCCTTTAAAGAAAAAATATTCTTCTCCCTCAATACAGCACAATGATGAGAAAGTTCTTGGTTTTGGTGAGTTTACTCCAGCATTTATGTTGAAGGCCGTTGTTCTTTTAGATCTCTCAAAGGAACAGCATTCTTAAATAAAACCCAAAAACTTAAGCATTGAAATCAATAAAAACGCTGAGTAGAATACCAACACCTTATTAGGATAATTTTAGAAATCACATGACTTCTTTTGAACTTGCTCAACTCGTAAAACATTTGTTAGATGAAAAAAAAGCCGAAAATATTATTGTCATTGATCTTGTTAACAAAGGGACTATTGTTGATTACATGGTGATTGCAACTGGAACATCAAGTCGCCAAGTCAATGCTCTAGCAGATTATGTATCTCAGGACTTAAAACAACGTGGATGCCCTGTTGCTGTTGAGGGAATACCTCAGTGCGATTGGGCTCTGATTGATGCAGGTGATGTTTTAGTGCATATCTTTAAACCGGAATCACGCCTGTTTTACAATTTAGAAAAAATGTGGGGCTCTAAAGAACCCGTTGATGAAGTCAGTCAAGTCTTGCCCTTATGAAATACAAGCTGCTGGCCCTAGGCGCGCTTAAAGCAAGTCCAGAAAAGCAACTGCTTGATCATTACTTGGGGCGACTTACGCTAGATTTTTCCATTCAAGAACTGGCTTCCAAAAAACATCACACAAAAGAAGAAGAAGGTGAGCTTATCTTAAGCCACCTTTCCTCAAATGATTATGCCATAGCCTTGGATGAAAAGGGCAATGACCTTTCAACTCGTTCATTTTTTGAACTTTTAGAAAATAGGTCCCACCAAACCAAAGTTTGCACCTTTATTATTGGCGGAGCTGATGGACTCAGTGAAGACGTCAAAAAACGCTGTCAGATGTTAATCTGCTTTGGTAAAATGACCTGGCCCCATATGTTAGTTCGCGCCCTTTTGGTAGAACAACTCTATAGGTGCCAGCAAATCAAAAACAATCACCCCTATCACAGAGATTAGGTTTCTTGTATAGGATCGTAACAGTCAGATAAGCTTTAACGCTATATCATTTGGTGATTAAAATTACTACGTATGAGCATACGGTTTCATAGTGTATTCTTAGTAAATTTCCCAGTAAGAACTTAAACGTTATGGTTAAAAATCCTCTTAGTCTTTTCACTAAAACTTAAGATAGTATTGCTGTTTAAGTTTCTGTCTTCAAAACTTTAGGCTATAATGAGCCGAAAGATTAAAAGGCTTTGGCATTTTTTGATCTATAATATTAAGGTACAATCATAAAGAATTTATCTGGTACTACAGTCTAAAGAGAGTTATATATGGCAGGTCATTCCCAATTTAAAAACATTATGCATCGCAAAGGGGCACAAGATGCCAAGCGCGCTCGCAAATTTGCAAAAATCGCTCGCGAAATTATGGTAGCAGCACGCACTGGTTTGCCTGATCCAAACTCCAATCCCAGACTTAGAGCTGCCTTAGCCTCTGCCAGAGCTGCCAATATGCCCAAAGATAATATTGATAGGGCCATGAAACGAGCGTTAGGCGGCGATGATGGAACCATTTATGAAGAGGTTCGCTACGAAGGATATGGCCCTGGCGGCGTTGCAGTCATTGTTGAAAGCTTGACAGATAATCGTAATCGAACAGCTTCTGAGGTACGTTCTTATTTCAATAAATACGGCGGAAACTTAGGTGAAACAGGAAGTGTTGGATTTATGTTTGAACGCATAGGCATGCTTCATTTTGATTCAGCAAAATATAATTTTGATACTGTATTTGAAGCAGCCGTTGAAGCCGGAGCTGATAATGTAGAAACACTTGACTCTATACAAGAGGTCACCTGTTCTATGGATTCTTTTGCAACAGTAAGAGATAGCCTCCATGAGAAACTAGGAGACCCTATAGAAGCTAAGATTATTTGGAAACCTTTAAATACAATTGCCTGCGATGAACACACAGCTCAAACGCTTATCAAGTTAATTGATGCTTTAGAAGATAATGATGATGTTCAAAACGTGTATGCAAATTTTGAAATAAGCGATGAAATAGCCGATAAGTTATCGGCATAAGAGATAATCATAAAGAAATAGAAAGCTCTATTAATTAGGCGCAATACAAAATACCGCTCTAATATAAAATGGTGCTTGATCATTCTTTGAATGGTTTGTAGAGTTAACAAACTTCGGACTTTAAATAATAAAGGAAAAAAATGTTATCCCGTCTGCTTGGAATGTTATCAGCCGATATGGCCATCGACCTCGGTACTGCCAATACTCTCGTTTACGTTAAGGGACGCGGGATTGTTTTAAACGAACCTTCTGTTGTCGCTATCGCGCACAGCAAAGGAAAACGTCAGGTTTTGGCTGTTGGCGAGGAAGCAAAACTTATGGTTGGAAGGACTCCTGGGAATATTCAAGCCATTCGTCCTTTACGTGATGGTGTCATTGCTGACTTTGAAGTCGCCGAAGAAATGATCAAACACTTTATTCGAAAAGTGCACAATCGCCGTAGTTTCGCAGCACCCCAAATTATTATTTGTGTCCCTTCAGGTTCAACAGCAGTTGAAAGGCGCGCAATTCAAGAATCTGCCGAAAGTGCAGGTGGGCGCCGCGTCTTTTTGATTGAAGAACCAATGGCTGCAGCAATAGGCGCTGGATTACCAGTAACTGAACCAACAGGTTCCATGGTTGTTGACATTGGTGGGGGCACAACTGAGGTTGCTGTACTTTCCCTTGGTGGTATCGTCTATGCTTGTTCTGTCAGAGTTGGCGGAGACAAAATGGATGAAGCCATTATCAACTATATCAGACGCAATCATAACCTTCTGATTGGCGAAGCAACAGCCGAACGTATTAAAAAAGAAATTGGATCAGCAGTTGTTATGCCTAATAGCGAAGAGATTACAATTTCCATCAAAGGCCGCAGCTTAAACGACGGCGTTCCAAAAGAAATAGAAATTAACCAAAAGCAAATCGTTGAATCTTTGACCGAAGTCGTAACAACAATTGCTGAAGGTGTTAAAACAGCTCTTGAAAATACAGCGCCAGAGCTTTCTGCTGACATCGTCGACAGAGGCATTGTGATGACAGGCGGAGGATCACTTCTTAAGAATCTAGGACAAGTCCTGTCTAACGCGACAGGCGTTCCTGTCTTTGTTGCAGATAATCCTCTTACTTGCGTTGTTATGGGAACAGGTCGCACATTAGAAGAGATGAAAACCCTTCAAAATGTTCTCACCAGCATGTATTGAGAAATAAACAGTTGATTAAAAGCCCAACCTGTGGGGAAATAAAGTAATTTGGAATAAACTTTTATTTTGGAAAGATTAGCTCCAGATGAAAGTAAATTTTCTGCAAAGGGAAAGTTTATGATAAAAACAAACTATGTCAAACATCAGTTACGGTTTAAAACAATTTTTAATGTAAGCTAGCAATGCTTCTTTCTTTATTAGGTTTAAAAGCAACAGGACTAAGGCGCCGCCATATATTCTTTGTATTTATGGCGCGTACTTTTAAACGTTCTGTTATCGCTATCAATAAATTTTTTTTTACAATTCTTTTTGTTGCTATGTCAGCATATTGTTTACATTTGTCATCTATACAACATCCTATTTTTTCCTCCCTAGAGAGTATGTTGATGGATATCACTACTCCTGCTATTCATTTTTTGAGTCAGCCAATTGAATGGACAAAAGAATATATAAGAAACAACGAAAGCTTAAGGCAAGAAATTAACAAGCTCAGAGAAGAAAATAAAAAACTTCTTGATTGGCAAGTCCTAGCCCAAAAGAAAGAACGTGAAAATCAGTATTTAAAAGAAATGTTAAACACTGATCCTAATTTACCAAACAGTATTGTCACAACGAAAATCTTAGGAATTCCAAATGATGGTTATCGTGCAACCATGCTAGTTGCTAACTCAAGCTCATTAGAACTTGAAAGAAATCAAGCCGTTGTGTGTCCTGATGGAATTATTGGTCGCATTATTAATATTGGCATGACAACAGCAAGGGTTATGTTAATTACTGACCTTAATTCACGAGTTCCTGTACGCGTTGAATCAACAGGAGAGCAAGCCATTCTTTCGGGACATAATAACTCTCGGGAATTAACCGTCATCCATACTGACAGCACGGCTTCTTCAGACTTGCAACCATCTGTAAAGAAAGAACCTATAAAAGTAGGTGATCGTTTTTTGACTTCAGGATATGGAGGGATTTACCCTCCAGGATTACCCGTAGCAGTCGTAACAAATATCCAGAATGAAACCATTACAGCAACAATAATTGCTGATGTAACGCGCCTTGAATATGTAACAATCCTCAAAAACGCTGTACCAGAAGATGTCGAATAAAAGTATTGCAGCGTCTCTTTGGCAAACCATACTCCAAGATTGGCGGCATTTTAAATATTCAATCCTAGCCATTCTTATTTTAATGATTAATGCCTTGCCGATATGGTCTTCAATAGGTGTTTACCCTCAGTTATATTTATGCGTTTTATATTTTGGCACTCTTTATTACCCACCAATGCTAAGCTTAGGTAGTATATTTTTAGCAGGTCTAATACAAGATGGTATCTATGGTTATCCTTTAGGATTTTCAAGTTTAGAGTTTTTGTGCCTTCACAGTATTCTCATAAGCCAGAGCCGATATCTAGCAAGGGAAGATATGCTATTGAGCTGGATAGGATTTGCTGTCTTTTGTGTAATGGATACATTTTTTCATAGCTTATTATTATCCTATATTTTTGAGCAGTTTCTCTCTTTTTCATTATTCTCACTCGGAACAATTTTAACTATATGTACCTATCCATTGAGTTTAAAATTTTTGTATGCGATCAGCAAAAAGATAGGATAATAGAACATTGATTGAAAAAGACCAAAACAAAGTCTTTACAAGGCGTGCTGTCATTTTAGGAGGTATTCAATCCTCTTTAATTTTAGGACTGATAGGACGCCTTTATGTCTTGCAGGTCGTTCACAGCAAACATTATCAATTATTATCTGATAAAAACAGAATTCAATCTCTTCTACTTACTCCCACTCGAGGCAAAATTACTGACCGCTCTGGCATTATTTTGGCTGACAACCACACTTCCTATAAAGGCGTTCTGAGTCTTGATCAAAAGGATGAACTAGATAAAATCATTAAAAAACTCACAAATATTTTGTCACTCAATGAACAAACAATTTTCACTCTTCAATCGCAAATCAAGAAAAGAAGGCGGTACGCATCTGTCATCATCAAGGAAGATTTGACCTGGGAAGAGCTTGCTAAACTAGAGTTGCACTGCCCTGACCTTCCCGGAGTCGTTATTGAGAAAGGCCAATCTAGATCTTACCCTTATCCTTTTGAAACATGTCATGCAATTGGGTATGTAGCAGCAGTTTCTGAAAAAGATTTAGATGGAACTCCTTTGCTTGAATTACCGGGCTTTAAAATTGGTAAAAGTGGAGTAGAGAAAACTTTTGATGCCTCTCTTAGAGGAAAACCCGGTTTAAAACAAGTAGAAGTTAACGCAACTCGCCGCGTAGTGCGCACACTGACAACACTTGATAGCATTAGCGGCAATGATTTGAAACTCACCCTCGACTATCCATTACAAAAAGCTGTATATGATATCTTGCAAAGAGTCGAAAGTGCAACATGTGTTGTGCTAGATGTCCATACTGGAGCTGTTTTATCATTAGTTTCATCGCCTGGGTTCAACTCTAATTTATTTACAGGGCAAATTTCCAAAAAAGATTGGAAAGATCTTTCATCAAATCTTTATCGTCCTTTAAATAACAAAGCGATTTCTGGCTTATATTCTCCCGGATCAACTTTTAAAATGATTGTAAGTCTTGCGGGATTATCCAGAGGGGTTATCGATGAGCACACAACATTCCATTGTCCAGGACATTACGATTTTTATGGTCACCGATTTCATTGTTGGCATTGGAAATACGGAGGACATGGAACTATTAATTT
>JAIEMR010000092.1 GCA_019751935.1 Alphaproteobacteria bacterium | reverse complement strand
AAGTATGGCAATGACAAAACCAGTACTTGTTAACACACCGCTTGTCACTGAAACCTTCCCTTTGGGATTCCAGCGCTGGGTGGCTACCCTGCCTTGAATCTTTTTAAGGTATTTATAAGGTCAAAATATTTATAAATATGACCTGTAGATAATATGTACTCTCTCAGAAGAGAAATTACCAGTGTTAAATTTAAAAAATGTAATTTATAGGTAGAATGAATCCGCTTTGATTGGAGGAAATTTTGACGCTGCCGATAGGATACACCATACGAACCTCCTCCATAGAAGATGCGGAAGAGACTACCTTCGTTCATGTCAAGGCATGGCAAGAAAGTTACAAAGGTATTATTGATCAAGATTATTTAGATAATATCAGTTATGAAAAACGTCTAGCTTGGCGTAAAAAAATCATCCAAGAGAAGTTCGGACATCAACTTGTCGCTACTTTTGAAGATAAAGTTATAGGTTTTTGCGATTCAAATTCTACAAGATTTTCTACTAATCGCGCTAGGTCAGAGAAGCAAAATCAAAAAAGAGATGAAAAAGGCGAAATTTACGGCCTTTATCTTTTAGAAGAACATCAAGGAAAAGGGATTGGTAAAGAACTGTTAAGACAATCTTTAAAATGGCTTCGAGAAAAAGAATTATCACCTATCATCGTGTGGGTTTTAAAAGATAATCAAAAAGCCAGAGCTTTTTATGAATCCCAAGGAGGAACGTTAACAGGTGAAATCCAAATAGAAATGGGCAATAAATCTTATCCTGAAGTTGGCTATCGTTTTTTATAAATTCATTAAAACAACCTTGTCTTTTCATGAGTAGATCACGAAAAGAGACGGTTCTTTTCTTGAGTAAGTCATTATTTAACTTTCATATAAGTGTCCCTCAAAAAATAATTACATTTTTTCTTAATTTCCCCATTGCAGCTTTATAAAACATTTGCTCTAATAAATTTTAGATAAAATTTATGAGATAAAGATGCTTTTTTTATGGTATCTTTTGTCTGTAAGTGTCCATGTTTTCAAAAAAAGGTAGGAAAAATGAAAAAAGTTCTATTATCAGCAGCTCTTCTGTTAGCTTCATCCGCAGCAACTGTTATGGCATCAATGGCTCCAGAAGCCTCAAAACCTGATGACAAAGCACCAGTATCAGCGACAGCAATGCCAGTTATGGTTGATGATCATAAAGGTCATTCTCATGCAAAAGGTCAAAAATCAAAAGAAGATGTTGTTGCAAAGTTAGCAAAAAAAGCTGAACACGTAAGAGCTCTTGGTAAAGATTTAACTGGCCTTACAAAAGAATTATATGATTCTGCAATGGGTCGCTTTGATGCTTGGGTTAAAGTAATCGGTGGATTTACAGAAAAAGATACCAGCCCTTCAATTACTGCAAAACGTGCAAAACATGAGCTAAACGTAGCTAAAACAATTGCAAAATATGCAAATGGCATTCCTGCAGAGAAATTTACAAAATGGGAAGAGGATCTTGCAAGAGTTAAAGACGGCATAGCTAGTCTAACAGGCGACATGAAGACTGTTGCAGAGACACAATTAGCTCACGCGACAAGCCTAGTAGCAGATGCTAAAAAAGCAAAAGACACACCTTTCGCATCCATGCTTGTAAATGCTGTGAAGTATGAGATGAGTAGCTTAAAAAAACTTATTAAGAATGGCGGCGCTAAAAAAGTTGAAGTCATGAAAGCTACAACTCCAGCGGCAATGCCTGCTGCTATTGATATGAAAGCAGCACCTGTGGATGCTGGAAAACCGACTGAAAAAGCAAAATAAGCCAACTAATTAGTTTAGCTTTTTGTAAGCCCTATAAGGTTATAGCCTTATAGGGCTTTTTATTGGGGGATTATTAACGCAAATTTGGAATTTAAGAAACTCCTTAAATATTGCAAAAAAAACACATGGATCCTATGGTCGCGCTTCGCTTGCCATAGGAAAATTAGTCTATGTTTGGTAAAAAAATACAGTTTTCCTTGGGCTTGACCCAAGAATCCATGGTTATACCATAACAATACATTGGGTTTTGCGCAGTTCTTTCCATTTTTAATCCGCGTCAATAAATATACTGCCACACCCGCCTTAACGAATTCTTAAGACATAGTAATTATACTGCAAGGAATGTTGTTTCAATTCTTCTTTGGGGTTATTTATGAAGCGTCTTTTTAAAAAAATCATAGGGTATCTTATTTTTTTCGCGCTTCTTATTCTGTGCCTCACGTTCTATGTTTCTTATATAAAACATGAACCAGCGTTGACAGCTATCAAAGAAGATGCAAAAAAGCTTCTTTCATTCCATAAACAGACAAACACTCTAGAAGAAACCGAAGAATCAAAAGCCATAGATAGAGCTATTGCCATAGACAGTGGGCTTATTGATGCTAAACCCCCATCTGATAAAGTTGAACCCAATAAAATCGAGCCGGAAAAAAAAATTAATACTGAGGAAAAGAGCAGCTCCTCACCCCCTCCTGTAGCCGATAATCCAAATCCTACAGCAGACAGCCCAAAGAAAGAGCTGACTCGCAAAAATCTTCTTGATCAGGTGAGAAAAGGTGTTGTGATCATAAAAGTTAAATCCTACACATCAACACAGAATAATTTTAATCAAAATGCTTGGTCAGGAACTGGATTTATCGTTAATTTAGAAAAGGGATTAATTGCAACCAATCACCATGTTACAGGTGATATGGCTGTATGTACGTATGAAGTTAAATTTTCAGATGGTACAACCACAACTGCAAAGTTAAACTTTTTTGATCCCTTATTGGATTTTGCCTTTTTAACAATTGATCCAAAAGATTTTCCAACATCTAGTATTGCCTTAGAGCTTAGCAAAAATCCCGTGAAAGTGAATGATACCATTTATTCCATGGGCAATTCCGCTGGTGATGAATTTTCCACTTACAAAGGAACAGTTTTTGGAATCTACGAAAGCTTAGGCTCATTTTCAGAGCAATCTTTTAGGTTTTCAGGATTAACTGTGGGCGGGGCAAGTGGTTCTCCTGTTTTTGATGAAGACGGCAAAGTCGTTGGCATTATCTATGGAGGTAAATTTGTATCAGGAGCTGCCCTTCCGATTAGTTATGTTGTTCGTGCCCTTCAAAGCCTTAATAAAGGGGAACAACCCAACCGTCAAAGTTTAGGATTGGTCTTGCGCTACGATGATTTAAAGGACGCAGTGAATGTTGGCGTTCTGCCAGCAGAAACCCAAACTGAATACAATAAGGCATTTCCGGCCGCCCATAATAAAATTCTGGTTATTGATACGCGTCTTGTGGAATCACCAGCCAGCGCTCAGTTCATGGCTGGGGATATTATCTGGAAAGTTCAAGGCCAACTCATCGGTCCTGAACTTGCAAAATTTGATGAAATTGTTGACTCATCCTTGGGCAAAGCTGTTTCTGTTGAGGTATACAGGGATGGAAAACTTGTTCTGGTCGAGGCAAAACCTTATCCCCTTACCAACGACGGAGCCGAAAAATTCATACAATTTAGCGGAGCAACCTGGTTTGACTATAATGAAAAAATCAGATTGATGACAGGCGATAAAGGGCCTGGCGTTTTTATCTCATCAGCAGATGTTACTTCTCCGTTTAAAGGTTTATTTAAAGAAAGCCTTTTTGGAAATAGTCGCCCTATAAAGGTTACTCATATAAATGGCAAAGCTATTCAAAATTTAGCTGATCTTGAAAAATTAATTCCAGAACTTTTGCCCAAGAAAATGTTTAGCATTAAATTCATCGACTTTTTGGGACAACAAAGCTTTGGGCAAACAGTTTCTGCTGATCGTCAGGAACGCTTTGTAATTTTAAAATATGACTCTAAATTTGATAATCCAAAGGTCTTTGCCTTTAATAAGAAAACCTTAGAATGGGATATTAAGGAACTTAAGGGCGGTGTAAAATGATTATGCATTTTACGAGCAGCGAAGTTGCGTGACCATCCAGACCACACACTGGATCACCATAGCTCCTGCGGAGTTTCGTGATGACGCAGCTTCCCTCGTCATTACGAGGAACGTAGCGACGTGGTAATCCAGAAAATTGCTGGATCACCACAGCTCCTGCGGAGCTTAGAGTCTATGCCCAAAGTGTTTCAAAAAGCCGGGCAGGCGTTTGAGGGTCGAGGAGCGCAGTGTATATAAAATACTCGAGCACCGAAGATCCCGAAAAACAACGAACCCGGAATTTGAAACAGGAAGGGTATAGCTTCATAAAATTTATTTCGGAAAACTGAGAATAAAGGTCGTGTGTTCATCCTCACTGGCTTTACAACTTATTTTCCCGCCCACGCTTTCCATAACCGATTTACAAAAGGCAAGGCCAATACCTGTCCCATGCTGGGTTTTGCTATAAAACCGATCAAATACATGCGGCACCATTGATGATGGCATACCCTTTCCCGTATCCTTGAAAATCAGAATGTTTTCTTTTGGGGTTTGCTGAGCGGTTATAAATATCCCGCCCTTGTTTGCTGCCTTTACATAATAAAGGGCATTTTTCAAAAGGTTAAAGATCACATGCCGCATGAACAATTCGTTTCCCTGAAACGTAAAGTCCTCTTTAAGGTTACAGGTTATAACTGCTTTTTCATCTAGTGTTAATGGATAGGCACCTAGAGCATTTTCAACAGTTGACTTGATATGACAAGTTTCCTTGGGTGCATCATTCGATGCGCCTTTTACGTTCATTAGCAAAATATCAATAACGTTAAAGGCATTTCGGGTCGTAAGCGTTATTTCATCCGGGGCCTTCTCGACGTATTCAGTGTCAGCATCCTCTAAATCTGGATTTGTTTCCTTAGCCTGCTTATAACCCGTTACCAAGGCTGGTATGTGCATTTTTAAAACTTGTGCAATTAACGATATTCCCCCAAGCGGAGTCCTCAGTTCATGCGCCATTGCACCTGCAAGAGTTCGCATAGTGTTGATACGTTCCTTGTGGGCGACAGAGTTCCTGTGGGACGCAAATAAGGCATGACCGACCATAGCTACATAAATAATCAAAAATGTGGAAATATTGTCAGGAAGATGCGGATAAGGTGTCGTTAGTACATAAGCTAAAGATCCCGTAGCAATTCCCAAACATAAAAGGGTTAAACAGCTTATCCAATCTGTAAGCAGAAGGAAAATTATTAAAGCCGATAGACTATGTGTAAGCCACATTACTTCTCCGGAGTTTTTTAAAAACATAAAGGTAAAGAAAAATGGAGTATTAAAACATAATGTAAAATTCCAATATAGAGGCATCCACTTTTTCAGTTTTTCTGGCCAATATTTTCTAAAAATTAGTAATAAAGCTAAGGTGCCTGCGGTTGCCCTTATTGTTATATTTTCATAAGCATTTTCACCAATGTAGTGTGTATTGAAAAAATAAAACCCACAGAAACCTAAAAACCCCAGTATACCGTAAGGAACAAATTGTTGCTCGGACGCTCTCGTTTTTTCATCCATTTTTTCATAGAGTTTTTTTAATAAAATAGGAACCATACCCTAAATCCATTTTTATACAAAAGGTATAGCTAATATAGGGATTTTTATTTTTTTTGCAAACTATAAATTTATTTTTCTAGAATGATTAAGTAGTAATCTAAAAAGCCTTTTTTGTAAGAAACAAAGTAATTCTCCGCCCATTTAACATCTTGAACATTTAATCTCCATTTTTGTAACCCATCAAACACATCCCCGCCTATCGCTTGAAAGCTGACCTCTTTAAATCCCACTTTCTGAAAGGCGCTTCGAACTTGTTCAATGGGGATCAAAAGGTCAACACCTTGATCAACAGTCGGAATCAATTTTCGCAAAGCTTGATAACCTTCCTCGCTCGTTGCAAAGTGCGCTGTTACAACCAAACGTCCTCCTGGCTGCAGCACTCTCCAAGCTTCCCCTGCAAAATCCTTCATAGACGGAAAACATTGGGCCGCTTCTACAGAAAAGACCTTCGTTTGGCTGTTATCTGGAAAAGGTAGGGAACTTGAGGAACCAGTTTGAAAAGACAGTGAGGGAGCGTGCCTTTTTATAGATTTTTTATGAATCCTCTTTGCTCTATTTATTTGCTGAGGAATGATATCAACCCCTGTAACAGAAACGGGATGATATTTTTCAGCAAGCGCTACACATCCATTTCCTCTTCCACATCCAACCTCTACAATGCTGTCCTCTTTTTGAATATTCAGATGTTCAAAAACAAGTTCATAAAGGGCCTGTGAGGCTTTGATTCTTTCTTCTGTCGTTATAGTTTTCCCAAGAGGTATATTTTTCCAATACCCAAAATTAATATATCCACCCTGAAAAGCTGGTTTTTCTGCTAAGTCGTGCACTCCATAAGTTTCCAATAACAGTTTATTGACAGGGTAAGTTTGTGCATGAAGGACATTAATAAGGCAAAGAAAAATGGCTAATGGTAAAGCTTTCAAAATACCTGGATCGCCACGCTTCGCTCGCGATGACGACACTCCGTCATGGCGAGGAGCCCCAAAGGTGACGTGGCCATCCAGGTATTTTGAAATGTTTTTGAGTATAGGCATTTTATGTACCTCATCAGTTTAGAGGAAAAGCAGGCTTTACGGCTGCTTTCTATAAACCCTGAATAAAACGCTTTTGAGGTATAAAAAAGTTTATAATGCTAAGTTTTTTCCCCTTTACAGAGATCCTCAACTCTTCCCAGTATCGTAGGGATTCTTACTGCTCTTGAAGTTGACGCGGATAGGGATACCAGGCATGTCAAAATCCTCTCTAAGGCCGTTAATTAGATAACGTTTGTAAGAATCTGGCATATCGCCTGCTTTGGTTGTGAAAACCATAAAGGTAGGCGGGCGGGATTTAATCTGCGTCATATATTTAGGACGAATCCGTTTACCAGATACAATCGGCGCGGGGTGATTATCCACCTTAAATTGTAGCCATCTATTAAGCTCAGCTGTCGGCAAACGTCGATTCCATGCCTTTTCAACTTTGAAAACAGCTTTCATCAAAGATTCCATATTCTGCTCTTTTAATGCTGAAATCGGCACGCAGGCAATCCCTCGCGCTTGAGCGAAATGAACATCAAGCTGTTCCCTTAAATGCTTTAAAAGCTGTTCTTTTTTTTGAACCATGTCCCATTTATTAATGGCTAGGATTAACGCTCTTCCCTCTTCAATCACTTCGCTGGCCAAAGCCAAATCCTGCTTTTCAATCAGTTCACGTTCAGGAAGCGAGCCATCAATAACCAGCACCACCACGTCGGCAAACCTGAGGGTTCTTTGAGCGTCCATAACGGCTAAGCGTTCAACAGCTTCTTGCACACGGCTTTGACGCCTGATACCGGCTGTATCAACAAGCTGAATGGATCTGCCTTCAAATTCCCACGAAAGGGCAATGGCATCCCGTGTAACGCCTGGCATATCGGCAGTTAGCTGACGCTTTTCACCTAAAAGAGTATTAACAAGGGTCGATTTCCCAACATTGGGTCGTCCCATAATAGCTAAATTTAGGGGGCGCTTTTCTCTCTCCCCTTCATCTTCTTCCTCAAATTCTTCGGCTATTTCAGGAGTATCAATAAACGGTCTTAACGCAAACTCTAAGTCTGACATTCCAAGTCCATGCTCTGCTGACACAGCTATGGGTTCACCAAGACCTAGCGAGGCCGCATCGGAAATTCCTTGAATGCTATGTTTTCCTTCCGATTTATTGACAAGGACAATAATCGGTTTATTTTGCTGCCTCAGAAATCTTGAAAGCTCGAGGTCGTATGGCGTACACCCTTCAATGCCATCAATCACAAATAAAACCACCTTAGCTGATTTAATGGCGGATAAGGTTTGCTGCCGCATTCCCTCCGATAGCTCTTTGGTAATTTCTTTTGCACTGGGGTCCATCAAGCCCGGTGTATCGATTACCCTGAAAGTAAGACCTATAAAATCAGCAACAGCTTCTTTTCTGTCGCGCGTTACACCGGGTTGGTTATGGACAAGCGCTAGGCGCTTTCCGACAAGCCGATTAAAAAGCGTCGATTTTCCTACATTCGGGCGCCCAACCAGCGCCACCAAGGGTAAATCTTTACTATCTCCATGCATGTAATTGTGCCTGATCTGTCAACACATAGAGGGTTTTATCAGCAATAACTGGGGAGAAAATACTTTCGCCATCAAATTCCAATGTTTTCGTTGGCTTGCCATCCTTTATGGATAAGAACTGCACTTGTCCATTTGTCCCACAGAAAAGCAGCTCTGAACCAGCAATCACAGGACCTGCCCAATAGATGGCTTTTTTGTCTTCTTTTGTAAGTTTTGGCAAATTTGCTGCCCAGCGGACTTGCCCAGTTTGGCGATGAAGGCATATAACTTCGCCCTGCTCGATTAAAATAAAGACCCAATCTCCGCTAACGGCAGGTGTTCTAACGCCGCCCACTTCTTTTTGCCACTGACGCGCCCCTGACTTTAGATCAATCGCTGTCATACGACCCCCATGACTAATAGCAATCACTTGATTGTCATAAACAACAGGACGCGCTCTGATATGAGGAATACTGGAAACAGTATCAATTCTTACAGCAGAGGTAAGCATATCTGCCCACAATACGTGCCCATTCTCTGCTTGCAGTGCTGTAACCTCACCAGACGAGTACGCAACAATAACAACGTTATCAACCACGGCCGGACTTGCAGAACCTAACAATGTCGCTTGCTCAACAATCCCTGAATGAGTCCATATGCTAGAACCTGTCTTAGCATCAAAAGCATGAGCTTCATTGCTAATCGTTACAATATAAACACGTCCATCTTTGACTGTTGGAGCGGACCGAATTGGTGACATAGCGCTGGCTCTCCATAGAATTTTTCCATCTTTTGGATCCATTGCCAAAACTTCACCGAACGAGGTCGCCGCGTACAAAACGCCCCTATCAATGGAAACACCTCCACCAAAAGGTTGACCGCGCTCGTCTTCAGGTGTCGTTGACTGATTCCACAAAGACTCGCCCGAAATTGCATTAATGGCATATACCGTTCCAGCGGAATCCATTCCATAAGCCACACCTTGATCGACAACAACACCTGCAACAAGACGTTGTTCATCATTAGAGCCATAGCCCATGCTTACTTCCCACACCTTTTGTGGATTCTCAGCTAAGACCAACGGTGGCATTGCATGCGCAGTATTTCCTCCAAGTTGAGGCCAGTTTTGATTCACCACAGGAGCAGCAATTGTAACAGGCTGCTGAACAATCGTAGGATCAGGTAGCAAAGATTGATTCAAAATGATAAAGGACTCCCTTTCTCCTGGAAGTGGAGTCGTATCTTTTGTATCGCACCCTGATAAGATAAAAGCGAATAAGACAAAAGCGGCCCAAGTAGCCGCAATTATGAGTTTATTAATTATTTTCATTAGGTCCCTTAATCTTTCTTGGCCTCTTTATTTTCAGATAAATGCCCCACTAAAACCTGGCTCATAAGCTGGGCACGCATTCTAAGTTCTGCTGGAGATTTTGCATCTTGTATCAAGGAAATAAAAATTTCCGAAGCTTCTGCTGTTTTATTTTGCTTATATAAAAGCAATCCTTTTAATTCCTTTGCGATTGAATGCCAAGGGTTATCCGATTTTGTTAAAGGCTCAAGTGTATCTATAAGCTTTTTAACAGTTGCCTCATCTGGAACACTTGGAAGACGATCAATCTCGAGATTTACACTAAAGAAAGTTGCCAAATCGCGAAAATGCTGATCTGCATTTCTGTCTTTCTCAATAGAGGCGTAAATATCTTGAGCCCCTTTTACATCTTGTCCAGCTCCTTCCTTAGATAAAAGGGAGGCTTCTAGAAATCTTGCCAAAACAGCATACCCCTGGTGAGATCCTTTGGAAAGAGCTTGCATCACACCGATTGCTTCTGCAGTTTTCCCTTGGGCAATAAGATTTTGCGCCCCTACAAATTGCTCAGAAAGGACTAAATATTGTTTATGTTGATGATTTTTCCAGGCCATAAATCCAGCCGTTAAAGCCAGCACACCAACAACTGCAATGATTACAGTTTTACCGTACTCTTTCCATAGTTTCTCTAACCGTTCGTGCCTAATATCTTGTTCTACTTCTTCTAAAAATTCATCGAATTTATCAGCCATACTTTAAAAACCTCAAAATCTTGGTGTCATCGGGAGCATAAAAAATGATATATTAACAGTACTATAGCAACACTTGTGCATTTTCGTTATAAAAAAGTTAGCTGTTCTATCGTTAGCACCATAAAAATAATACCAAATTTCGGGGAAGATAAAATGCAACAACTCCTTTCCTACACCCAAACAACCGAAACTGTTCGCATTACAGTGTACCCAATCTATCTAGACGGCCAGTCCATTCCTGAGAGTAACGAATTTTTATGGGCGTATCATATTCGCATTGAAAATTTAGGGGAAGAGCGCTTTCAGCTCAGAAAACGATACTGGAAAATCACAGACGGATTTGGCAGGATCCAAGAAGTTTGGGGAGACGGAGTGGTAGGTGAAGAACCATTTTTAAAACCCGGCGATACTTTTGAATACACGAGCGGAACTCCGCTTCCTACTCCCTCGGGGATAATGGTTGGTTTTTATGTTATGGAAAAAGAAAATGGCGACAGATTTCAAGTTGAGGTCCCTGCCTTCTCACTCGATAGTCCTTTCGAGACAACTTCTATTAATTAGCTTATTTTAAAGGATTAAGTGAGTATTATGCGCCCAACAAGAGAAGAAGCCGAAGCAGCAGTTCGGACATTAATTGCATGGACTGGAGATTCGCCTGAACGGGAAGGATTAAAAGAAACTCCGTCCCGAGTTGTTAAGGCTTTTGAGGAATATTTTAGTGGCTACGAGGTAGATCCTGCCGCCTATCTTGCCAAAACCTTTAAAGAAGTCGCTGGTTATGATGAAATTGTCCTCCTGCGAGATATTCGTTTTGAATCTCATTGTGAACATCATCTGGCGCCCATTATTGGAGTTGCCCACGTAGCATATCTTCCCAATAAACGCGTCGTTGGGATCAGCAAACTTGCCAGAATTGTTGAGATTTTCGCCAAACGCCTTCAAATTCAAGAAAAAATGACAGCAGAAATTGCCGATACCATTGACCACATCCTTCAACCTCAAGGAGTCATTGTCGTCATAGAGGCAAATCATCATTGCATGACATCAAGAGGCATTAATAAGCCAGGGTCTAGCATGATAACCTGCCAAGTCACTGGGCTTTTAAAGTCAGATAATAACCTGCGCAAAGAAATCATGAGCATGATTCAAAGTAAAAGCAGTTCTATGCGGTGAAATTGATCTTAAGGGTGCGGCAAAAATAATGAGTATGTTAACAAAAGCCATAGATGCTTTAGATAATGAGGGACTGATATCTCCAAAAGAACTTAAGGAAAGGTCAAAGCAATTATCTTTAGATGAAATTCCCAAGCTATTCGATAAAAACCGCAGACCAACAGTCAATAACAATGGCTGGCAATTTTTGCCATTTAACACTCTAACCTTAGAATTTTTGCAGCAAATATGCGATCCGATCAACCATGGAAAAAGAATATACGAAGTAGGCGCCGCTATGGGAAATGTTGCCATAGAAGTCTTAAAAAGAGGAGCGCAAAATTACATCTTAAATGATATTGAAGAAAGGCATTTATTAATTTTCCTAGAGGAAATGCATCAGAATAATTTAGCCAATAACCTTACTCATGTAAGATTCTCATTAGGAAAATTCCCACACGAATGTTACCTGACATCTGAATCTGTTCATTTTGGTTTAATAAACAATGTTATGCAATTCTTAACGCCTGCAGAATTTGAAGCTAGCATTTCTAAATTATTTGAAATCACGGCTTTTGGTGGTGCTTGGTATATAACAACCTTGAATATAGAATCTCCATTCTATGAGAGCTTTAAAAATGTCTACGAAAAGAGAAAAAGCGAAGGCCAAGAATTTCCTGGCTACTGCACAAATGTCCTTGAGCATATATCAGAGGCAACGAAAACATGGGCTCGAAGCCATGGGGTTACCATACCCAATCAAATGTTATTTATGAGCCCAGATGAGCTGGCACATTATGTTAAACGTGCCGGATTTGTTATTGAGAGATTAGAAGAATACAAGGTTCCGTTCGGTGAGTCTTCTTGGGAACCAGGAAAAGATGTTATTGGAATGAAAGTAAAAAAGAGGATTTTATAAACAACTCGGCGTGCAGATTATTTTAAACGAACAATAAAAAACCCTAGAGAAATTCTTGCTGGCTTTTAACATTTTATTAGGATTATTCACCTATATTAGATTTGGTGGTTAGAAAGACCCGAGGATGTTGGGTCCGAGATGAGCTCTATTGAGGGCTGCTTTTATAGTTTTGAATTATGAAGGCCTGCTTAGCCAAAGATATCAGTACGCGCGTATTGGTATTATAGGCTACTAAACGGAAAGGTGATACTTTCTTTTTGGATTGTTGTTTGTAAGCTTTTTGAGTAATGCAAAAAGGCAATGGCAGAGTTTTGTCGAGGTGGCGTGTGGGGAGGGCAGCGCCGTGGGGAGCCTGGATAGGTGGGCCCCGCAAAGGCTACAACAATATCCGCAAACACAACCACCCTCTGAAAATCGAAAATCCTTATCTGAAATTACCTGCACAGTGAGCTAAACAATTCTTGCTTTAAAAACAAGTTGATCTCCGCATCAATAAAGAGCTTTATGCAGATTTCCTAAGGTTTTCTTTTTCACTACTTTTTACTCCCGCAATACTCATCAAACGGGAACGATGATCTGCTGTAATTTCGTATCGGTCTGGCAAAATCATTCGAAGACCAGGAAGACCGGAAATCACAATTCCCAAATGCACCGCGGCCGACCCCTTAGAACAACTTGCCAAAATGCTTTTTAATGTCTTAACATCCAATGTTTCATCAGCCCATAAAAATACATTTTGATTTTGAGTCTTTTGATCAAGAAACTCTAAACCTTGCCCTGTCAAGCGATACCCTTCCCCGTCGGCTCTTAAAGCAGCGCTGATAAAAACAGCTTTTCCTGGAATTAGCCTGTCCCTGATTTGTGCATAGGTTTCCGAGAAAAAGGCGACCTCATAGACGCCATATGCATCCGAAAGCGAAACAAAGGCAAATTTTTGCCCAGTCTTGGAGGTTCGTTCTTGTTTTGAAAGGATAATACCTGCCAAATTTACATTGGTTTGCGTTGAACTTGCCTTTCCAATTAGATTTTGACTTTGAGTCAAACCCAATTTCTCCAGAACATCTCGGTACATATCCAAAGGATGCGCACTTAAATAAAACCCAAGCGCATCAAATTCCTTTTGTAGCTTTTCAAGCATGTTCCATTCATCACAGATAGGAACTGTGATATTGATGGTTTTACTTTCTCCCTTGCCGCCGCCAAAGAGTAAAACTTGCTTATTTTGCCTTTCCTGACGCGTCAGCTGGGCTTGCGCCAAAATCATGTCGATGGCTATAAAGGTTTGCTGACGATTTTTATGAATACTATCGAGTGCGCCTGCAGCCACCAAGTTTTCTAATTGGCGCTTGTTCACAGCTCTTGGATCAAGGCGCGCCGCTAAATCACCCAACGTTTTATAAGGGCCATTCGCTTTTCGCTCAAGAATTACGGTCTCCATCGCCTGAGCACCGACGTTTTTTATAGCAGCCAGAGCATAACGAACTGCATTTCCTTCGACTGTATATTCAACGTCCGAGCAATTTAAATCAGGTGACAGTAATGGAATATTGGCCCGTTCAAGATCTTGTCTATACACATTGATCTTATCTGTATTGTGCATATCATAGGTCATGGTTGCTGCAAAAAACTCAAGCGGGTAATTGGCCTTCAAGTACGCCGTTTGATACGCAAGCAATGCATATGGGGCTGAGTGAGATTTGTTAAATCCATAGCCTGCGAACTTAGCCATTTGATCAAAAATTTGGCTTGCAACAGGTGGCTCAACGCCATTTTTAATGGCCCCTTCGGTAAATAACGCACGCTGAGCATCCATTTCTGATTTGATTTTCTTACCCATAGCGCGCCTTAAAAGATCCGCCGCGCCTAAAGTATATCCACCCAAAACCTGTGCGATCTGCATGACCTGTTCTTGGTAGACCATAACGCCATAAGTTGGCTCTAAAATTGGCTGGAGAGAGGGGTGCAGATAGCTCACTTTTTCTTCGCCATGCTTACAAGCAAGATAACGCGGAATATCATCCATTGGCCCTGGACGGTACAAAGCAACAAGAGCTATGAGATCTTCAAAACGGTCAGGCCTCAGTTTTCTCAATACATCACGCATGCCTGCACTTTCCAACTGGAACACACCAACAACCTCAACTTTGCAAAGAAGTTCAAAGGTTTTGGGATCATCAAGAGGAATCGTTCCAATTTGAAAATCTATTCCCTTAGTACGAAGCATCTGGCAGCATTTTTCAATCACTGTCAAAGTTTTAAGGCCCAAAAAGTCAAACTTCAAAAGCCCCGCCGCTTCAACATATTTCATATTGAATTGAGTTGCAGGAAGAACAGACTTTTCATCCTTATAAAGTGGCACTAAGTCATGCAAAGGACGATCGCCAATAACCACGCCCGCCGCATGGGTTGAAGCGTGACGGTAAAGTCCTTCTAGTTTGATCCCTATATCAATGAGGCGGGAAACCGTTTCATCTTCTTCTTTTTGTTGTTTTAAGGCTGGCTCTAATTCAAGAGCCTGTTCAAGAGTCACAGGATTTGCTGGGTTATTGGGGATCAATTTACTAATGCGATCAACTTGCCCATAAGGCATTTGCAAAACGCGTCCCACGTCCCTTATAACCGCACGAGCTTGCAATTTACCAAAGGTAATAATATGAGCAACCCTATCATCCCCGTATTTACCGCGTACATACTGGATGACTTCATCGCGCCTATCTTGGCAAAAGTCCACGTCAAAGTCAGGCATAGAAACACGTTCTGGATTTAAAAAGCGTTCAAACAACAAATTAAAACGGATTGGATCCATATCAGTAATCGTTAAAACCCAGGCGACCAAAGATCCTGCCCCAGACCCGCGCCCTGGTCCCACTGGAATCCCTTGGTCTTTTGCCCACTTGATAAAATCAGAAACCACCAAAAAATAGCCGGGAAAGCCCATCTTTTCAATAATGCCAAGCTCATAATCAAGACGCTTTAGATAAGTCTCACGCAAGTCAGCATGAGTTGAAGCGTCTTTATGAAGAGGGTAAACTTCTTGCTCTAATCGTTTTTCCAATCCAATTTTGGCCTGCTGGCGAAGTTCTTCTGTTTCACTGAGGCCTGATTCTGTTGGATAAGGAGGAAGAATGGGTTTGTGAGGACGCGGCATGAAATGGCACCGCTGCGCAATAAGGGCTGTATTTTGAACAGCCTCCGGCAAATCGCTAAAAAGCTTTTTCATCTCATCGCTTGATTTAAAGTAATGATGAGCGGTTACTTTTCGCCTTGCTTCTTGACTTACATAACTGCCCTCAGCAACGCACAAAAGGGCATCGTGCGCTTCAAACATATCAGGCTTATCAAAAAACACGTCATTGGTTGCAACAAGAGGAATATTATGCTCAAAGGCAAGCTCAAGAAATTGTGGCTCTAAGCGTTTTTGATCAGCAAGACCATGGCGCATCAATTCGATATAAAGGCGATCTTTAAAAATGTCCTGAAAAGTTTTTAAAAGCTGAACTGCTTTTTCGCGCTCCTGCATTTGCAGAAAACGGCCGATTGGCCCCATGTGACCGCCCGTCAAAACGATCAAACCTTCATTTTTTTCAGTTAATTCAGTTAGGGTTAAATAAGGTCCCTCATTCCCCTCGCCGCGCAAGTAAGAATGGCTAACCAGCTTTAATAAATTTAAGTACCCCTCCTCGTTTTGCGCCAGCAATACAATCGGGGCAAAAGGCGTTTTATCGGCAAAAGAAAGATTGACCTGACAGCCAATAATTGGTTGAATTCCCTCTTCAGCGCAGGCCATCGCAATTTCAAGCGCGCCAAATAAATTGCTAGTATCCGTTATGCCAATTGCCGGCATATCATTGATTTTACACAATTTTGATATATTTTTTGTGTGTATGGCACCTTCTGCTAGAGAATAGGCACTATGAAGCCGAAGATGAATAAAAGGGAGATTTTGCATACCTTATATTTAAGATGATTCGCCCTTTTTAGCAAGGATCATGGATCAAAATTTCTTAGAATTTGTTACCAATTAAACTCTACGCGCATCTCTTGCGTTGCTCAAGAGACAGATAATCTTTCGTTTCCCTCCTAACCAATCGATCCTGCTCGAGGACTTCTTCTAAGGTGGTTGGCTGAGTGAATTGAGTGCGCTCTAACATTTCCTCAATCACATCCACAATATTCAAAAATGTGATTCGGTGGTTCAAAAAGGCCTCTACCGCAATTTCATTAGCCGCATTGAAAACAAGCCCTCTTCCCTCTATAAGCGCTTGCCTTGCTAGACGCAATGCTGGAAAGCGTTTCAGATCAACTGGGAAAAATGTCAGACTTCCAATCTCAGCCAAAGATAATTTTTTAACGGACGTTGTTATCCGATTTGGCCAAGCAAGGCTATAGGCAATTGGCGTTCGCATATCAGGAGTCCCCAACTGCGCCAATACAGATCCGTCATGATACGCAACCATTGAGTGAATAATAGACTGCGGGTGAATAACCACATCTATTTGTGATTCTGGCATATCAAATAAATAACGCGCCTCGATAAGCTCTAAGCCCTTATTGACAAGGGTTGCACTATCAACCGTGATCTTAGCGCCCATATTCCAATTTGGATGCTTTGTTGCTTGCTCTGGCGTAATTTCTGAAAGCTCATGAAGCTGTTTATTTAAAAATGCCCCGCCTGATGCTGTTAAAACGATCTTTTCAACTGATTCTCTATTGTGATTTTCAAAGCACTGGAAAATAGCACTATGCTCAGAATCCACCGGCAATAAAGTAGCTCCATAATCTTTAACCGCTGCCGTCATCAAGGATCCTGCTGCAACCAAAGATTCCTTATTAGCAAGGGCAACCGTTGTTCCTTGCTTAATTGCAGCTAAGGTTGGCAAAAGACCCGCTGTCCCTAAGATGGACGAAACAACTGTATCAGCCGGCATTTGGGCTGCCTCAATAAGCGCAGACTCACCAGCTGCAACTTGAATGTTTGCCCCTGATAAGCCCTCTTTAAGCTCACTATAAAGATTAGGGTCTTTAATGACTGCCAGCTGCGGCTTCAAAAGTAATGATTTTTGGATAAGATCTTGAACATTGCTTCCGCCTGTTAAGGCAACAACTTGAAAAGAGTCTGAATGGTGATGGAGCAAATCAACCGTGCTGCATCCAATGGACCCTGTTGCCCCAAGGACCGTAACCTTTTTTCTTGCCATTTTTTAGACCTTTATTGAATCCATCCAAAAAGAATAAAGATTCCTGCAACCCAACCAACTAACAGCAAGCTATCCAAACGGTCCAAAAGCCCACCATGCCCTGGTATTAAACTGCCAGCATCTTTTACGCCAAAGTGGCGCTTGATGTAGGACTCTAGCAAATCACCCAAGTGAGCAGCAACAGGAATTGTCAGCAAAACAACAAAAAAAGGTATGGTTAATAAGGATTCAATATGAAAATATTGATTCAGACCAATGCCCAAAGCCACAGCCCAAAAAATCCCACCAAAAAAACCAGCCCAGGTCTTATTGGGACTGATTCTTGGGGCTAATTTCGGCCCTTTTAGCATACGTCCCATAAAATAAGCTCCCACATCCGTAGCCCAGATTAAAGAGAACATCCACAATAAAAAGAAACGATAATCGGTCCCTTTATGATTTAGGGTCATCAGAACAAAGGTTGGAATGCAAATGTAAAAACATCCCGTTAAAAACAACAAAGCACGATGAAGAGGATGTGAACGCATTAACCACTGTAAACAAAAAAGAGCAGAGGCTGCGATTAAACCAAGATGTATCCATACTGGCGCCTCTACATACAGAGTGAAAAGAGTCTGGATCGCCACAACCCAGCATACAGGATGAAATACAGATAAAATCGCCAATCTTGACCATTCACGAAGAAGGCCTATCAGTACGACAGTACCCAGAATATCAAAATAGGGAAAACCCACATAGGTCGCCGTTACGGCAAACAAAATGGCAAAAAAACCACTTAAAGTCCGAACCCAGATTTCGTCCATTTTTTTACGAGGAAGTATACAGTCCATACCGCCTACCCCTTTGCTGATATTCATAGATTGCTTTTTCAAAACCTTCTTCGCTAAAATCTGGCCATAAATTAGGCACAAAAACAAATTCAGTATAAGCCATTTGCCATAACAGGAAATTACTGATGCGCTTTTCACCGCTTGTTCTGATCAAAAGATCAGGGTCGGGAAAATCCGCTGTATCTAGGTTTTTTGAGATGGTTTCCACTGTAATCTCTGAAGGCTCCAAATCTCCTGCCCTTACCTTATGAGCTAACTTTTTAAAGGTACGCGCTATTTCATCACGGCTGCCATAGCTGAGAGCCAGCACAACAGTAATTGCTGTATTGTTTTTTGTATTTTCCTCTGTTTCAGCAATAAGTTCTTGAATATCTTTTGCAAAAAGAGTGCGATCCCCTATAACCTGGATACGCACACCATTACTCATTAATGCCTTGAACTCATTACGCAAATACCAACGCAATAACCCCATAAAATCATCAATCCAACTTTTCTCTCTAAGCCAATTTTCTGAGGAAAAAGTGTAAAGAGTCAGATATTTGATTCCCATTTTAGATGCACATTCGGTAATCTTTCTGGCCATTTCAGCGCCAGCTTTATGGCCCGCAATGGTTGGAAGATTCCGAGATTTTGCCCATCTACCATTGCCATCCATAATAATAGCAATGTGCGTTGGTAGATTAGAAGAAAGTACAGTCTCAGGCAAAGGCATATATACCCTTTGATAATATTATGCATCGATCAAAGCCTAAATTATACTTAAGCGTCAAGAAATAAATCACGCGATCCTTCGTAAGGACTGAGGAGTGCGGCACAAATACATGTTTGTGAAAGAACATGTGTATTGAAAAGAAAAATTCTTTATTTTTTATTAAAAACTGTATCAATTTATTTTTTTTAAGTATGATCGATCTCAATGTAAAAAATAATGCCCACTTTGACCTTGAGCACTTTAGATATGATTTTATGTTCGAATGAAAAAAATAAACTTACTCACCCTACAAAAGAACTGATGTCATTATGGAAAGCCCTGCAACAAAATTATAGGACATCTGAAGAAGAATCTGTTCAATTTTTGTTGAATAAGGCGCCATTTTCAGAAGAGCAAGCTTTGAGCATAGAGACCCTCACTATCCAATTAATCGAGGGAGTTAGAGCGCAAAAATCAAAAGCAGTAAGCATTGAAGCGTTCTTGCAAACCCATCAGCTTAGTAGCCAAGAAGGCCTTGCTATGATGTGCTTGGCCGAGGCACTTCTTCGCATTCCCGATGCAAAAACAAAGACAAAATTCATTCGCGATAAAATAAGCTCAAGTGATTGGAATAACCAAGAGGAAGATAACTTTTTGGCTAAAATTGCCAATTTAGGACTTTTGACCACAAGCAAGGTTTTAAATTGGGGAATAAACTCCAAAAGTCTGTTTTCAGTTATCCCCTCCCTCATTCGTCGCTTTGGTGAACCCCTGATTCGTCAGATAATGACTCAAGCCATGAAAATCATGGGTCATCAATTTGTCATGGGCGAAACCATTGAAAAAGCTCTTAATCGAGCTGGGGAAGATGAGAAAAAAGGATACAGACATTCGTTTGATATGCTGGGTGAAGGCGCACGAACACAAGAAGATGCAAATCGATATTTTGATGCTTATCTAAAGGCTGTCATTGCCATCGGAGGGTCTGCACCTAAAAAATCATCCGTTTTTGAAATGCCAAGCCTTTCCGTTAAATTATCAGCATTGCATCCACGTTACGAAATCGCCAAAAAAGAACGCGTTTTAAAGGAATTAACGCCCAAGGTCCTTGAATTAGCTAAAAAAGCATCAGAATTTAATATTGGCCTTACCATTGACGCTGAAGAATCAGAACGTCTTACGCTTTCCCTGGAAATTATCCAAGAGGTATTTATACATCCAGACCTCAAAGACTGGTATGGCTTAGGGCTTGCTGTACAGGCATACCAAAAACGCGCACCTTACGTTATTGATTGGCTAACAAATCTTGCCCAGCATCACAAAAAGAGAATTAACATTCGTCTTGTAAAAGGAGCGTATTGGGATTCAGAAATCAAACGAACTCAAGAACAGGGCCTAAAAAATTACCCCGTTTATACCCAAAAGGTATACACGGATGTCTCTTACATCCATTGTGCAGAAAAAATGCTGGGATCACCGGAGTGGATTTATCCGCAATTTGCAACGCATAATGCCTATACATTAAGTGCGATTTTTGAGATAGCAAAGGCTAAAGAAATTACGGATTATGAATTTCAGCGTCTCCATGGTATGGGTGAAAGTCTTTATCACCAAATAACGGAAAACACAGAATATGGAATCCCCTGCCGTGTTTATGCGCCTGTTGGTGAACATAAAGATCTTTTGAGCTATTTGGTTAGACGCTTGCTTGAAAATGGCGCAAACAGTTCTTTTGTAAATCAAATTCACGATACAAAACGCCCCATAGCTTCACTTGCTGCAAATCCATTTAAAGAAGCCGCTAAATTGGAAGGAAAACCTCATCCTCACATTCCTCTGCCAAAAGCTTTATTATTACCACAGCGCGTGAATTCTGATGGCGTCGATTTATCGGATGAAATGCTTTTAGAGAATTTAGATCAAGAACTTTCCCTCTTGCCTAAGACATTGTCAGATATTCCTTTAACCAGCGAGTCAGCTCTTTATCATGCCGTTGAATTAGGATCTTCTCATTTTGAGAAATGGAGCAAAACTTCTCCTGAGGAAAGAGCTGAGTGCCTTGACCATTTGGGAAATATTATTCAGCATCATATGGTTCAATTTATTCATCTGTTAATTCTAGAGGGTAAAAAGACCGTAAATGATGCCGTTTCTGAAGTGAGAGAAGCCGTTGATTTTTGCTATTATTATGCCCAGCAAGTTCGCCTTTACCAGGGGCAACCCCTAGTTCTACCGGGACCAACGGGCGAATTAAACCAGCTTACGTACCATGGACGCGGCGTTTTTGCCTGCATTAGCCCTTGGAATTTCCCATTGGCTATTTTCATAGGTCAAATTGCAGCGGCTTTGGGTGCCGGGAATTGCGTTATTGCTAAACCCGCAGCCCACACTCCGCATATAGCTCAATTAGCTGTAAACTTGGCGTATAAAATTGGCATTCCAAAAGGTGTCTTGCAACTTTTGATAACATCTGGAAGTCAGTTTTCCGAAGTTATTATTAAAGACAATCGCATAGCTGGGGTTGCGTTTACAGGATCTAATGATACGGCTCATTCCATTAATTTGACTTTGGCTGAACGTAAAGGTCCAATTGTTCCGTTTATTGCTGAAACAGGCGGGATTAATGCGATGATTGTTGATTCATCCGCTCTTCCTGAGCAAGTCGTGAAAGATGTCATTGCGTCCGCTTTTCAAAGTGCTGGGCAACGCTGCTCTGCTTTGCGCCTGTTATTGATTCAGAATGATGTGGCTGATAGCTTATTAGAAATGCTGAAAGGAGCAATGGAAGAACTTACGATTGGCAATTCAGTGCTTCTTTCAACCGATGTTGGTCCCGTCATTGATAAGGGCGCAAAACAAGGCTTATTAGAATATTTAGATGAACTGGAACAAAGCCCTGCCCAGGCACGGCTTTTATATAAATGTGAACTGCCTGAATCCTTAAATGAAGAAAATTTTATCGCCCCTCAAGTTTGGCAATTGTCTTCTGTTCACGACTTACCACAAGAAGTATTTGGTCCTGTTTTGCATGTCGTTAAATATAAAGGCGAATATTTAGATCAAGTTATCGAAGATATCAATTCGCTTGGATATGGCCTTACGATGGGAATTCACAGCCGACTGGAATCAACAATTCAACAGGTTTATGCGCGCGCAAAAGTCGGCAATCTATATGTAAATCGCAACATGATTGGCGCTGTTGTTGGCGTTCAACCTTTTGGTGGTGAAGGCCTATCTGGAACTGGCCCCAAAGCCGGCGGTCCTAATTATTTGTTACGTTTTATGAGTGAGCGCACCTTTACCCAGGATATTACCGCTGCAGGCGGCAACGCATCCCTATTAGCCATCGTGTAATTACTGTAAGAGGAGGAGACGTTTATGAAAATTAGAGTATTGATTCTGGGTTTTCTTAGTTTGTTATGGATAGGGATGGCAGAAGCTTCCGGAGACTTTATGAGTGATATGCCGCCAGAAGCAGTTGCTGCGCTACGCCTCTATACTTTCACAACAACACCCTCCATACAAGAGCAGCTTGGAGTATTCAAAAAAATGCCAGAATATTTTAAAAGCCTTGCCGCTGGCCTTATTCCTTTTAAAGAGAGAATGGCCGAACCTTCCCCAAAAGCAGTTGCAGACCGTATTCCTTTAAAAGAGCTAACAGAAGACGAATTACCCCCTCCATCTCCTATAGCCTCAGAACCTGAATTCGAGGCATATGAAGAAGAAGAAATGATTTCATGCATCACACAACTTTGTTTTCCAGCAGCTGCCTCTCATTATGAGCAAGGGATACGAGCTTTGTTTAGAAGTGGAAAACCTCCTAAACATAACGCAAAACATCTTACAGAAGGACTACAATGCCTTGGAAGTAAAATGTTATTTGCACGAGCCCTAGTAGAGAAAGTTGGCCTTGATGCAGAAATCGGAAATAGCCTTCAAATGACAGCGATTAATCAAGTGCTCAAATTTCACCACGAAACATTACCTCTTCAAGACCCTGTATTATGGGCGCAAATTCCTCCAGCAATACCTGGGTGCCCAAGATGCCTAGGGCTTCCAAAACTTACACCGAAATAAAAGTTAATCAAAATTTTTACCAATTGTTTACCTATAGGCCTTCATAGTTAGAATTATAGGCACTTAATTTTGCACCTAAGGGAATCAAAAATGGATTTTTCTGAATTG
>JAIEMR010000184.1 GCA_019751935.1 Alphaproteobacteria bacterium | reverse complement strand
CCCCTAACTTTGTGCCGCGCATGTGGTCATCGTTTTATGTGTCCAGGATGCGCTGCATGGCTTGTGCAACACAAAAATATGAATCAATTATGCTGCCATCATTGTGGCTTTTCAAAGCAGCTTCCAACTTCTTGCGAGAGTTGTGAGGCTGTTGATTCTCTTGTGCCTTGCGGCCCTGGAGTTGAGCGGATTTATGAAGAGGTTTTGAAAAAGTTCCCAGATGCCAGGGTTTTGATGGTCACAAGTGATCTTGTGTCTACATCAAAGCAAGCTGCAGAAATGATTTCGAAAATTGAAAGCGGGCAAGTTGATATTATCATTGGTACGCAAATGCTGGCCAAAGGTCACCATTTTCCAATGTTAACATTAGTAGGTGTGGTTGATGCTGATTTAGGTTTAAATGGCGGTGATTTAAGAGCGGGTGAGAGAACTTATCAATTGCTTCACCAGGTATCAGGACGTGCTGGACGAGAGGAAAGGGCAGGCGAAGTTATGCTTCAAACCTATCATCCCGATCACCCTATTATGCAAGCCTTAAAGGACCATGATAGAGAGCAGTTCTATCATTACGAGACCGAGGAAAGACAGCTCCATGAAATGCCACCCTTTGGAAAGCTTGCAGCCATTATTTTGTCTGGTTTAGATGCTGATCAGGTAGAAGCTGCAGCTCATAAACTAGTACGCTTTATCCCAAGACATGCTGAGATTACAGTGCTTGGACCTGTCCCAGCGCCGCTTGCGCGTCTTCGGGGGCGTTATCGTTGGCGGTTTTTAGTGAAAGGCGATCGTTCGTTGCGGTTGCAGGCTTTTTTGCAGGATTGGCTTCAAAGGGCATCTATTCCCCCAACAATTCGCATTGCAATCGATATTGATCCGCAAAGCTTTATGTAAAATTTAACCACTTAATAAAAAATTAGTGTTTTTGATTTACTCTCAGAAAGTAGAATCGATTTTTTATGTATATGGGTAGTTATGAAAAATAGCCTTTTTGCTTTATTTATCTTATTGTTTGTTGGCTTTGTAGCAGATGCAAACGCTATTAACTGCAAAAAGGATTGCACTCAATCAATGGCAAAGAAAATTACGGATGGTAATCGCATGAAAGTAGCGTGGTGTTTAAAAGATTGCCGAGGTAAAGGAGATACTTTTTTAAAGGACATACAAAATTTTATGACTGCTCTTTTGAACAATAAAGAGATAGATGATTGGAGATACTTTGCTGAGCAGTTCGTGAACTACAATATTATTAGCCAAAATGAAGAAGCCATTTTAAGAGAAAAAGCAGGTGGTAAAACAACTCCCTTTCTGAACTCTCTTTTACGTGTATCTATGGAGCAAGAAGTTGCAATGGAAATTGCCCAAGAAAAACGTAAACGACGCGAGAAATACGGTTATTAAAATATGCCCGGCAAAAACACCGGGCATTATAAAACTATATTAGCTTAACTTTTTCTTAATACCTTTTTTGGTATACTTCTCAATGTAGGTTCACACAGCCCAAAAGAGGCTTAGTTATGGCCAAGATTTTCTTCCAGATTTTGTTTATTTTTGCAGTTATCTCTACTTCATTTTCTATAGCAACTGCTATGGACGAGGAAGCAGAAGGAAAACCAAGAACACCAGAAAATAGGATCTCAAAGCGTTCTTGTGGATTGGGGCTGTCTAACTTATCCCTTAACGATCAAGCTATCACTTACAGTGATGAAACAAAACGTGCCTGGGGTCTTTATCGTGCTGCTTTGTGGAGAGTTGAAGTGTTAGAAGAGCCGCTGTCTGAGGTTGTAGATAAATTTCGCAGCTATGGTAATGCGTGTGCTGGTCTAGTAAGAGAGAAGCATTGTAGACAGCAAGCTGGGTCTTCTGACCCTTTGCCACAGAGTGCTTTAGATGCTCATAAAACAGCATTGGTCGGATTAACAGATTTATTGAAAAGATCCGATCTAGGTCTTTTAGAGAAACTTATAAACGATAAAGAGCATAGAGCTTACAAATTGACAGAAGGACATGAAATGATAAGAAGTTTGTTAGAGGTAAAACCTTACGCACGGTCTTAAAAACTAACTCCTTTTTACTTTATTATCTTTCTTAATCGGTTTGTTTTCTTTTTTCACAGACTTTCCCAGAACCTCATCACGGTAATCTTCTAAAGATCCCTCATAAGGTTTTATGGTGTTGTTAGCAACAAGCCACAAACGATCTGCTGTGTGATTCAAAAGGTGCCAATCGTGCGCAATTAAGATCACAGCGCCTTCAAAATTGTTAATTGACATCATCAATGATTCTCGCATTTCCATATCCAAATGGTTCGTCGGTTCGTCCAAGATAATGATGTGTGGTTTATGAACCGTCATCAAGGCAAAGACAAGGCGCGCTTTCTCGCCGCCTGACAAATCCTTAACTTTTACATTTGCCTTATCTCTTTGAAAACCAAAGCGGCCAAGCTGTGTTCTTACCTGGGTTTCATTTGCCTCTGGAATGGCCTGTTGCATATGTTGGTATGCTGTTTCATTGACATGAAGGTCCTCTAATTGATGCTGATGAAAATAGGCAACGCGTAGTTTCGAATGAAACGTAGAGACGCCATTAAGTGGCTTTAATCGCTTTGCTAGAAACTTGGCAAAGGTAGATTTTCCATTACCGTTTGCTCCCAATAAAGCAATACGATCCTCAGGGGCAATGCTTCCGCTTAGGTTCTTCAAAACTATCTTGTCATCATACCCTAAGTTTACTTTTTCATAATGAATAAGCGGAGGGGAAAGTTTTTCAGTTTCCGGAAAGTCCAATTTAACGGTTGGATCTTCGATTGAAAGATTAATAGGAACAAGTTTGGCAATTGCTTTTAATTTGCTTTGGGCTTGCGTTGCCTTTGAGGCTTTTGAACCGAAGCGGGTTACGAATTTCATCATATGCTCTTTTTGAGCAGTAACTTTAGCATTATAGGCTTCAGCAAAAGCTTTTTGTTCGTAATAGGTTTTTATATAAAAATCATAATTACCGGAATAGCGCGTCACTTTTCCTTGTTGTAAGTGAAGGATGTTATCAACGCATTCATTCATCAGTTCACGGTCGTGACTGATAATCAAAAGGCTATTGGGATAGCCCCGCAAAAATTCTTTTAGCCAAAGAGTTGCTTCTAAATCAAGGTGGTTTGTTGGCTCGTCAAGCATCAATAGATCTGGTTTTTGAAACAGAGCAGCAGCTAATGCCACTCTCATTCTGTAACCACCAGAAAACGAAGACAGCGCTGTGTTTTGTTGTTCGTCTGAAAACCCGAGTCCTTTTAGAACGGTGCTTGCTCTGGCTTCTGCTGTATAAGCATCAATCTGGATTAATCGCTCATAGACATCTGCCAGTTCATGAGGGTTTTCACAAGTTTCTGCTTTTTCTAGAAGTTCGTGGCGTTCTTTGTCGGAAGCAAGTAGAAATTCTAAGGGAGTCTGAGTGCCGCCTGGAACTTCTTGGGCTACGGTTATAATTTTTTGCCCTTTAGAAATTTCAATTGATCCGCTATCAACTTGTGATTGACCTAAAATAAGACGGAATAGACTCGATTTGCCGCAGCCATTTCTGCCAACAAGACCAGCACGCTGCCCGTCGGGTAATTGAAAGCGGATATTGTCTAATAAAATGCGTCCACCAATACGGTAGGTGACGTCTTGAACAATTAACATGATTTACTCATTTTTTTAAATATTTCCCCAAATTGGCTAAGGCTTCTTTCAGGGGGTCATAAGGTATCTCTTTAAAGTTTTCCAAGGGCAATGCTTCAAGGATTCGGTCATTTTCATTTTTCTTAAGATTCTTCTTCTGAATTAAAGTGGATTTATGAAAAATACGAAGCTTCGTGATTGCTTGATAGCCATAATATTGGTTAACCTTTTGTAAAATCAAGGGCTCTTGATAGGTTAATACCGAAGCCATAGAGCTTGTTGTTTGAACATGAAGACATCCTTCAGAGGTTTTACCAAAAGGAAAAACAACCTTTATAGCGCCGCACAGGTTTGCAAAATCATTTCCCACAATCTTAGACCAATCAAGAATAACACTGGCGTTAACAAAACCTTGTCTTTTGCAAATAGGTTCCAGTATAGGAGTAATGCAATTCCTAAGGGCTTTTGCGCCTTTGTAGCCTTTATTCTTTGGATCTGGTATATATTTTAACAAGTTATTTTCATAAATAAAGTAATGAATACTTGTTTCAATGTGAGTTAAAGCACGCATGTCTGTCAATCTCTTTCCAAAGGTTTTAAAAGACATACGTTTGAATGTTTTAAAATGGTATGACCAGAACCAAAGGACACTTCCTTGGCGGGCTAAAAAAGGGGAGGCACCAAACCCTTACTACGTTTATCTCAGTGAAATTATGCTGCAGCAAACAACGGTTGCGACGGTTAAGGATTATTTTGAACGGTTCATAAAAAAATGGCCAACTTTAAAAGAGCTGGCGGAAGCTAACCTAGATGAGATCTTAGTTGAGTGGCAGGGGCTTGGATATTACAGTAGAGCGCGCAATTTGCACAAAGCTGTAAAGGTATTAGCAGAGCTTTCCTTATTTCTTTCAATGCCTACGGACCTTAAAAAATTGCCAGGCGTGGGTGATTATACAGCGGCTGCAATTGCGTCCATTGCTTTTGATTATCCAGTTGTTCCCATTGATGGCAATATTATGCGAGTATTTGCTCGTTTATTTGCAATTCCTTCGCCAGTTCCTTTGCTGAAGCAAGATGTTTATAAATATACTTCAAGAATGGGAGAAGGAGGTCGTTCCGGAGATTTTGCCCAAGGTTTAATGGATTTAGGGGCGATGATTTGCCGTCCTTTAAATCCAAGATGTACCGAATGTCCTTTAAAGACGACATGCCGAGCTTATAATGAGGGGAAAACAACAGAATTTCCGGTTTCGAAGATAAAACCTGAAAAACCTAAACGGTATGGGGTTGCTTATATTCTCCTTCACAAAGGGAAAATTCTTTTAGAAAAACGTCCCTCAAAAGGCCTTTTGGGTGGGATGATGGGTGTTCCGACTACACCCTGGCAAGATGAGGTTTTGAATCCGGAAGATTTAGTTATGTTTGAGAAAAGTTCAGAGTGGCACAAGGTATCTAAACAGGTTAAGCATACGTTTACTCATTTTCATTTATATCTCACTGTAAAGGTTGGGATTCGTCAGGAAATTTGTGATGGATGCTGGGTTTCGCTTGATAATCTTCAAAGTGTGGCTTTGCCAACCGTGATGAAAAAAGTGATTAAACAAATTCCACATGAAATCTTAAGAAATTGCTCAAAAATAAATTAGTTTTCATTATTTGTTAACGTGATTGATGTTTTAATGTTTTATAAAGATCTTTAGTAAAAATAGGTCTTGATTTTAAAGTTATGATGCAGAAAGCTATGCCAACAATGAGACAGTTACAAAAAGCAACTCTGTTCATTTTCGCGCTATTGGGATTCATTTCTCAAGAGCATAGTTTTGCTGAAACTGTTGTTGCTGAGCCAGCTCCTCCTTCTGTAATTACGATCCCGAAAATGTCATCAACGGCATCTACGGTAGAGCCGCAAGTTTCAACAACTCAATCAGCGGAGTCAGTTCCTGCTGGAGAAGAAGATGCAGAGTCAGCATCCACATCTACAGTTGTACAAACAGTACCTGCTAAAACTGAACCTACTGAATCATCATCTGGGGCACTTACAAATTCGGAGAATGTACAAAAGAACCAACCTACGTCAGCTGACACAAAATCTTTAGTTCCTATAAAGGAAGATAAAGATATTGACGAAGATGATGAGGCTTCTTCATCATCTCAATCTATATTGATTCCCAAAGCTGAGGAAGATGTTAGCGTTCCAGAACCAACGGCTGTTGATATGAGAGTCGTGTTGTCACAAAAAGAGAAGCTTGAAGCGATCTTGAAAGAATACGAATCTTTAGCGGATAAAACAGGAAAAGCTCCACAATGGACATGTATTAATCATTCTTTTCGAGTAAAAGATAAGGATCCAGTTTTAGTAACAGCAAAAAAACAGCTCCATCTATTAGGATTTTTTGCGGCTTCTAAAAAAGGAGGTGATCTGAAATTTACCTCTACCTTTAGTAAAAAAATGGAAACGGCTGTCAAAGAGTTTCAGAAAAGACATTTCCTTGAGCCCGATGGAGTGATTGGTAAAAAAACTTGCATTGCCTTAAACATGACTCCGGATGAGAGAATAAAAAAAATTAAGCTTAATCTGGAACGTTGGAAGGAATTAGAGAAATCCCTTCAGGGGAAATATGTTTTGGTGAATGTTCCAACATATAAGCTTTATGCCATGGAAGATCTGAAGATTGATCTAACGCAACCTGTGATTGTGGGTATGAAAAGTCGAGAGACTCCGATTTTTACCTGTAATATGAATAGCGTTGTTCTTAATCCTGCTTGGGGTGTGCCTGTCACTATTTTTATAAAAGATAAACTAAGTAAGGTCTTAAAAGACCCTGAATATCTTTCAAAATCCGGCTTTACGGTAACAGATCATGATGGGGAGCCTGTTATAGATTCATCTGTGGATTGGAAGCATGTTTCCCTTCATCATTTTCCTTATACAGTACGCCAGTTACCTGGGAAAAATAATGCGCTTGGAGCAATAAAGTTTAACCTGGATAATAAAGAGGCGATTTATTTACATGGTACGCCGCAAAAAAGTCTATTTCATAAAGTAGCAAGGTCGTTTTCATCAGGCTGTGTCAGGTTAGAGTCCCCTCAAAAATTAGCAGCCTGGGCTTTGAAAGGGACTAAGTATGACAATCCAGAAAAGCTACAAGAAAAAATTAGTACAGGGGGTACTTCTGCAATCCTACTTAAACAGCCTATCCCTGTTTATTTTACATACATAACTGTATGGGTGGAGGGGGAAAAGCAGGTTCTTTTTAGTGATGACCCTTATAACTTAGATAAGCAGGACTATGCTCGTTTCAATCTGTAGTCCAGGTTTTTATAGCTAATGCCATGTAATATTACTGCATATTATCGTATCGAGTAATGAAGTTGCGTGGTGTTCCAAGCTCCATCGTCATCACGAGGAGCGGAGCGACGTGGTGATCCAGAGGCTGTTTTTCTGGATGGACACGCAACTTCGTTGCTCGCCATGACGGATATAATGCGTGTCACGTCGCTGTAGCTCCTCGTAATGATGAAAATTGTTTTGGGCTTGTGAGGAAATTTTATATTAGGCTTAGCTATCAAGCCTTGGAATGCAGTTCCATTGCTCTTTTTTCAAAAGCGTGAAGAGTATTCTTTAAAGCTTCATTAAAAAATTTATCCATTAAATTCTGCAATATTTGACTTTTAAATGAGAAGTCAATTAAAAACTCAATTTCGGTTTCTTGTTCATTGATTGATGTAAAGGTCCATTGATTATCAAGATGTTGAAAGGGGCCAGATAAGTATTCAATGTGTATTTTTTTTAAAGGGGTAAGGTGCACCCTTGATATATATGAAGTTTGTACGAAAGCATTATACCCAACAGTTAATTTGGCATCAAAATGCTGTGCTTGTTTGTTTGAAATAAGTGATTCTTTAATCCAAGGTAGAAATTTTGGATAGCTTTCTACATCTTCAACAATTTCATACAAAAGATCAGAAGGATAGGGTAATTTTCGCTTTTCGAAATGTTTGGGCACAGTTTAAAAAGCCTTATTTAAGCTTTTTTCGCGGGCAGCTTTTAGTTTTTCAAAGTCTCTCCCTGCGTGATAAGAAGAGCGCGTTAAAGGGGATGCTGATACCATCAAAAAACCTTTACCTCGAGCCATGGCTTCATAGTCTGCAAATTCAGCAGGAGTAATAAAAGACATAACAGGATGGTGTTTGGGTGTGGGCTGGAGATATTGACCAATGGTTATAAAGTCTACATTTGCTGCTCTTAGGTCATCCATAACTTGATAGACTTCAGTTTTACTTTCCCCAAGGCCAACCATGATGCCTGACTTAGTGAACATGGAAGAATTAATTTTTTTAACACTATCTAAAAGACGAAGTGAGTGAAAATAGCGAGCTCCGGGGCGAACCGTAGAATATAGGCGTGGAACTGTTTCAAGGTTATGATTGTATACGTCAGGCCTGGCATGCACTACGGTCTCAATAGCACCTTCTTTTCGTAGAAAGTCAGGGGTTAAGACTTCAATTGTAGTTGAAGGTGCCCTTTTTCGAATTTCTCTAATAACTTCTGCAAAATGTTCAGACCCGCCATCATCCAAATCATCGCGGTCAACGGAAGTGATAACTACATGAGAGAGATTCATTTGTGCAACAGCTTCGGCAACACGCATCGGTTCGTGAGGGTCTAAAAGATTTGGTTTTCCCGTTTTTATATTACAAAAGGCACAAGCTCTTGTGCAGGTGTCACCTAAAATCATAACTGTTGCATGTTTTTTCGACCAGCACTCACCGATATTAGGACAAGCTGCTTCTTCGCATACAGTGTTTAGCTTTAAGGAATGCATCAATTTTACAGTTTCTTTGTATTCCTTAGAAACGGGAGCTTTAACACGTATCCATTCTGGTTTACGAAGCAAAGCTGGTTTTTCTACTGTCTGCAAAACTCAAAGCTCTCTGTTGTTTAAATTGATATCTTAATTGTTACCATAAAAACATATTAACTGAAACTATCTTGCCGAAAATTTATGAGAATAAATTAGGGATAAAATCGTTTAAATTTTGAATTAAATTTGAAGTGGTAAGTGGAAAGTTATGCACAGGTGCTAAAAAAAGGAGAAATGTTTTTCTAAAATTTTTTTAAAGTCTTTGTGTTTCCTTGCTAATATTAAAAATCATTTAAAAACAAATGCTTATTTTTCGAGCTTAAAGCTTGAGCACAGGCTATAAACATGAGGCTTTGCTTAGCATTTTTAAAGTAGCCCACAAAATGTCCACAAGGTTATCCACAGATTCCGTGGATAAAAATTAACTGTTTGTTAATAGGTTATTTTAAAAGGCATTTTTTGTGTTCATGCTACAAATTTATGAGGATATACCAGGCAAAAAATATTTCTTTTGATGAGGGATCATTCTGTGCTTTTAGTAAGGAATGTTTTGTAAATTGAGCTTAGCTTTAAATGTCAGATAACGAAATCCCATCAAATCTATCAGAAACTCTCGAAAGAGGCGCTGAAATTTTACGTAATTTTGTAAAAACTTTGCCCTCGAATCCAGGTATTTATCGGATGCTTAGCCAAAAACAAGAGATTCTTTATATTGGAAAAGCTAAAAATCTAAAGAAAAGGGTGGTTTCTTATTGTCATGTTCAAAAGCTACCAAACCGTTTACAGCGGATGATTGCTGAGCTTCATAGTGTTGAAGTTGTTATCACACATACAGAGATAGAAGCTTTATTGCTTGAAAGCAATTTAATAAAGAAGCTGCAACCTCGTTACAATGTGCTACTCAAAGATGATAAATCGTTCCCTTATATCCTTTTGACCAAAGATCATCCTTATCCCCGTATTGTTAAACATCGTGGTCCTCAAACCATCAAAGGGTCTTATTATGGGCCTTTTGCATCTATTATGGCGGTCGATGAGACCATTTTGACTTTGCAAAAATTATTTCAAATCCGCAATTGTAATGATAATTACTTTGCAGCTCGAACGCGGCCTTGTTTGCAATATCACATCAAAAGGTGTGCAGCTCCGTGCGTTGGGAAAATTTCGGAAATAGAATATAAAGAAGCTATAAATCAGGCAGAGGACTTTTTGCTGGGCAGAGCTGGTTTAGTGCAAGAGCAATTGGCTGAAAAAATGACTGAGGCCAGTGAAGCTTTAGAATTTGAGAAAGCAGCTAGTTACCGGGATCGAATCCATCTTTTAACTCAAATCCAATCGCGGCAAAGAATTAATGTAAGTGGCATTAAGGATGCCGATGTTATTGCTCTTGCCCAGATAGGCGGTAAAACATGTGTGCAAATTTTCTTTTTTAGATATGGCCGTAATTTTGGAACCGAATCCTTTATGTTAGCGCATACTTTTGAAGAGACTCCTAAAGCAAGTATGTCTGCTTTTTTGACACAATTTTATGCAGAAAGGGCTCCTGCGCCTGTTGTGTTGATGAATCATGAGCCAGAAGAGTTGAAATTAATTAAGGAAGCTTTTAAAGAAAAACACAAACAATCAACAGCATGGGAGGTTCCTAAGTTGGGTTTGAAAAAAGAACTCATTGATCACGCTTTTTCAAATGCCAAAGCAAGTCTTGAAAGAAAACAGTCTGAGTCTGCTTCTGTTGTGAAAATTTTCAGCCAAATTACAGAGCATTTTGAGTTATCCAAAATCCCGACAAGAATAGAAATTTATGACAATAGCCATATCCAAGGTACGGATGCTTATGGGGTTATGGTTGTGGCAAATCAACAAGGATTCGATAAAAAGTCTTACCGGAAATTCGCCATCCAAACTTTGAAAGGGAAAGGAGATGATTATGGTATGATGCGTGAGGTTATGAAACGGCGTTTTGCACACAAAGAAGAATGGGTTTTGCCTGATCTTTTGTTAATTGATGGAGGAGAAGGGCAATTATCAACAGTTCTAACATGCCTTCAGGAGATGGAATTGGATCTGCCGGTTGTCGCCATAGCCAAGGGGCCTGAGAGAAATGCTGGAAAAGAAAGGTTTTTTATGCCAGGCAAAGATCCTATTTCGTTGCCAGAAAATAGCCCAGTTCTTCATTTTTTGCAGAGATTAAGAGATGAAGCTCACCGCTTTGCAATTGGGACACATCGCAGCAAAAGGCAAAAAAAGATAGGACAATCACAACTTGATAATATTCCTGGAATTGGCGCTCTTCGTAAGAAAAAATTATTGCAGTATTTTGGTTCAGCCCAAGGTGTGGCTCATGCAGGTCTTACCGATTTACAACTTGTAGAGGGGATCAATAAATCAGTTGCCCTAAAGATTTATCAATATTTTCATGAACAGTAATGTTGTGATTTTCAATTTTTTCTAAATGATAAATTAGGGTTAACAAACTGGGTGAATTACATTACATTCAAGAGATTAAGGATATTTTTTACACAAATGATGTTATCAACAGTTCCCAATCTTTTAACTTTGGCGCGTATCGGTTTAATCCCGATTATGATGGGAGCCTTTTATACGCAGAGTGTCGTGGGAAGATGGGTTGCAGCTCTTGCATTTATTGTTGCTTGTTTTACAGATTTTTTAGATGGTTATGTGGCTAGAATCTGGTCGCAAACCACAAAAATTGGTCAATTTTTGGATCCTGTAGCTGATAAGCTTCTTGTGGCTTCCACATTGCTTATGTTGGCAGGATTTGGTCGGATTAGTCATTTTACTTTAATGCCGGCTATTATTATTCTTTGCCGTGAAATCATGGTTTCTGGCCTTAGAGAGTTCTTAAGTGAATTAAAAGTAAATATGCCAGTGACAACTTTTGCTAAATGGAAAACAGCAGTTCAGATGTTAGCAATTAGCCTTTTACTTTTAGGTGATACACCAACGTTTGGAAATCCTTTTTTGTGGGTAGGCGAAGGTATGCTTTGGGTGGCCGCGGTGATGACCTTGATTAGTGGTTTTGATTATTTCAAAGCGGGTATAAAGCACTTTTAATAACTCAGTAATTAACAGAAGTGTTTTTGCTTGGGATTAAGTGCCTTCAAAAAATCTCACTAAAAAATGACTAGATATGCATAAAAAAATGTGATATTCACTCAACCATAAGTTGATATCTAAGCTAATTATAGCTAAGGATTTGAAAAAACATTCTTAAACATTTGAGAAAACAGCAGAAATTGTTTTGATTTAAAAAATAAATTGAATTTTTCATTTTAAGGGAAATGTATATGAGGTAAGGTATGAAAACGCTTGCTACACAATCGAATATAATTTCTTTTAATGAAGCAAAAGGCTCTGAATTCCATTCGTCATTTAATGTGGGATTTTGGGATTGGGATTTGCAATCTGGTGGGTTGTGTTGTTCTCCCCATATATCCCGATCGTTAGGCTATTCAGCTGAAGAGTGCTCAATTTGGGATATGAAATCATGGAGTAACTTGATTCATCCCGATGATATTGAGCAGTTCAATTCTGGTTTAGAAAATCATTTTAATGGGAAAACAGAGACCTTGGAGGTTCTCTGCCGGGAAAAGCATAAGTCAGGTCAGTGGTTTTGGTTTTTGATAAAAGGCAAAGTTGTTATAAGAGATGCGAATGGGCATCCCATTCGGATGGTTGGTACACACACCGATGTTAGCAGGCTTAAGCAAACTGAAAAAGAACTGGAACTGACTGATAATTTGTTATCTGCGATTAATTATTGCCAATCAGGACAGTTTCAAAAAGATAATTACAATGAAATCTCCATTCATTTAATAGAGACAATAGTTAGACTGACAAATAGTGAATATGGACTTATTGGAGAAGTGTTAGAAAATGAAGAAAATAAGCCATATGTTAAATCTCTCTCCTTTAAGGTGGCAACGGATCAGGAAAATTTAAGCGTCAACTCTGAGCAAGCTGACAAAGATCTAGAGAAAAAGATTTTATGTATGGAAAAGCTTTTAGAGCAAGTTGTTAATTCTAAAGAAACCTTGCTTATTAATGATATTCGTAATTTTCATTCTGATGAACTTTCTTTAAATTTACTTCTTTTAGACAATTTTATAGGGATCCCTATTAAGGTAAACGGCAAATTAATAGCCTTAATAGGACTTGCGAATAGATCTGGTGGATATAATAGTGAAATACAGAGCTTCCTACAGCCTCTTATGGCAACCATTGGAAATGTGGTGCAAGTCCAACATCATGTTCAGCTTCAACTGGAAATGGAGCAAATATTAAAACTTTTTATAGAAAATACGCCAGCTGCTGTTGCTATGTTTGATCGGAATCTTCATTATCTTTTAACCAGTAAAGCATGGCGTAGAGATTATAATTTGGAAGGTAAGGAAATCGTAGGAAAACATTATTACGACGTTTCTCCCAATATTCCTGCAGAATGGAGAGTTGTGCATCAACGCTGCTTACAAGGAAAAGTAGAAAAAATAGATGAAGTTGAGTTTGTAAGAGCAGATGGTACTTCTATGTGGTTAAAATGGGAAGCACATCCTTGGTACAAATCTAATAAAATGATAGGAGGAATGATTCTTTTTGCAGAGATCATCACTGAACGAAAAAATATAGAAATAAAAATGCAAAAGATGATTGATGGACTTAAAAGATCCAACAGTGAATTGGAGAGATTCGCTTATATTTGTTCTCATGACATCAAAGAACCATTACGTACCATTTCAAGCTTTGTCCATCTTATCCATCGTCATAACGCAGGTAATTTTGATGAAATAACTCAAGAATATTTTAGTTATGTGCGAAAGGGAGTGGAAAGAATGAGAGTGTTAATTGAAGACATTCTGGTTTATTCAAAGGTAGATTCAAATAATCTTCATCACACTATTGTTTCAATTAGTGACCTTATAGAAGAAATAAAGGAAACACTGACCTCAACAATAGAAGAAAACCACGTTACTATAGAGACGTCATATCTGCCAGAGATTTACGGAGATTATACTCAGCTCACTCAGCTGTTTAGAAATTTGATTGAGAATGCAATTAAGTTTCGTTCAGAAAAAGATCCAGTGATTAAAATTGATGCTACCAGTTTGAATGGATTTTGGCATTTTACTGTCAAAGATAATGGACTTGGAATCTCTGATGAATACCATCAAAAAGTATTTCAGATGTTTGAACGGTTGCATGGAAAAGAGAAATACGAAGGATCTGGCATTGGACTGGCTCTTTGCAAAAAAGTCGTAGAATCTCATGGAGGAAATGAGATTGGCGTTAGATCTAACAAAGAAGATGGAGCTGAATTTTATTTTTCTCTTCCTTCTGGGTTAATCAGACATAAACTTACCGCATAAGGAAATAACAATGGAAAACCGTACTGAGGAAATAAAAGAATTAGACGTCTATGTTGGCAAAAGACTAAGAGAAAAAAGACAGAAACTGGGTATGACTTTGGCTTATGTGGCAGAAAGGCTTTCTGTTTCACATCAACAGATTCAAAAATATGAACAAGCCCAAAGCCGGATTTCAGCTGGGATGTTATACCATATTGGCCAGCTTTATGGGGTGCCTTCTCAATATTTCTTCGATGGATTTCAAGCGATTCAGCAAAAAAAGGGTGAGAAAATCAATACGGATATAATTTCCCATAACCTTGAAAAACCTTTAAGTATTTTGTTGGTCGAAGATGACCCAACAGATGAGTTATTAACAAGAAGAGCCTTAGAAGCTGCGGATCATAAAGTCCATATTTTTTGTGTTCATGATGGTGCACAAGCCATTGAGTTTTTAAGATATAAAACTATGAATGTTGATTTCCCAAGGCCTGATATTGTGTTGCTTGATCTGAATATTCCGAAAAGAGACGGTCAGACAGTTTTAAAAGAAATAAAAAGGGATAGAGAAATTCAAGATATTCCAGTTATTATCTTAACCAATAGTATTAGCGTTCAAGAAATGATTACGGTCTATAAAAATCAAGCTTCTGGCTATATCAGTAAATCATTTGATTATGATGTTTTTCAAAAAAACATGATTGGACTTGTGGATTATTGGTCTACTGTTGTGGTTTTGCCAAACACGGCTCAAGATTCGGCTTGCATTAATCTAAAGACTGCGTGTTAGTTGAAGTTTTAAAGGGTTGTTGTTAGACTTGCAAAAGTTTTTGATGTAAGGATTGGAATTTTATGCAAGTGTATGCAGCTATTGACGAGAGTCAAGAGAAGAAAAGAAAAAAAGGTTGGATCTATTCCCTTTATTACAAAATATTGGAAAGTGCCAATAGCCCAAGAGCACTTTGGATATTTTGTTTGGTTTCTTTTGCTGAAAGCTCTTTCTTTCCTCTGCCGCCTGATCTTTTGATGATCCCTATGCTTCTTGCTAATCGTTCTTTAGCGTGGAGATTGGCTTTCTTAGGGGTTTTAACTTCTGTTTTGGGCGGATTTCTTGGCTATGCAATTGGTTATTATTTGTATGGGACAATAGGTGAGTGGATTATAACTACTTATCATTTATCGGATGCGTTTGCTAAATTTCAGCAAGGGTTTGAACAATGGGGGTTTTGGATTATTGCCTTAAAAGGGCTTACGCCTATTCCTTATAAACTTGTCACTATAGCGAGCGGAGTGGCGCGTTTTGATCTTGTCACTTTTACAATAGCTTCCATCATCGCAAGAGCCTTTCGGTTTTATCTTTTGGCAGCATTGCTATGGTGGTTTGGCCCTTGGGCAAAGGACTTTATAGAGAAATATCTGACCTTGTTTTTGATAAGCTCGCTTGCCATAATAATTGCAGGGTTTGTTGTTTTTAAACTTGTGAGCTGATGTTATTTTCCCAAAAAATCAATAGGCTATTGATTGTTTTATTTTTCTTAATCTCTCTCTGTTTTTCTTTGGGAGCAGAGTATGTGTTTGAGATAAAACCTTGCATCCTTTGTCTTTATTTGCGATATGTCTATGTTGCAATTTTAATAACTGCAGGGGTCTTCTATTTTTATCCAAAGCGTTACATTTTTCTTATTAAATTAGTTTTAATTTTTGGAGCAATTAGTCTGAGTTTCTATCATCTTGGAGTAGAGAGGCATTGGTGGGAGGGGCCGGCGGTATGTTCGGGTGAGTCTATCAATTCATCCAAATTGCAAGGCTTAACAGCGGATGAAAAAGCAGAACGTCTATTACAGCATTTTCAAGGAAAGCCATCTGTTCAATGTAATCAAGTAAACTGGCGAATTATTGGAGTTTCTGTTACTCTTTGGAACACAATTTTATTGGTACTCCTTTTTATAAGTATCGGCTTTTTATGGAACAGAAAAAAGATATCCACCGAATAATCCGCGTTAATCAAGCAGGAGAATATGGGGCAACTCGGATTTACAAAGGTCAGCTCGCTGTTTTAAAAGACGATGAGACAATTAAAAAAATGGCCGATCAAGAGGCCGAGCATTTAAAAAAATTTAATCAACTGCTCATTGAGAACAAAGTTCGTCCAACTCTTTTTCAGCCAATTTGGCATATTGGTGGTTATGCGCTCGGCGTAGTCACTGCCTTATTGGGCGAGAAAACAGCGCATGCCTGTACGATTGCTGTTGAAACAGTGATTGATGAGCATTATCAAAACCAATTGCATGAACTAGAGTTATCAGGCGAGCATGAAGATTTAAAAAACCTTATCCGTCAGTGCCATGAAGAAGAGCTTGAGCATAAAGCTTTTGCAATTGATGAGGGCGGTGAAAATGCTCTTGGTTTTCCTGTTTTAAATAGCGCAATTCAAGCCATTTCTAAAGCAGCTATTTGGCTGTCTTCGCGAGTTTGAGGATAAGTAGGGAATGTCACCATTGACATCTTACAGATTCTGATCTTTAGTAAGTTTTATTATTTTTCAAATATTGAATAAAAATAGAAAACTCACCTCTTTTTAATTCCAGCCAGGTTCCTTTATCTTGTCGAATAGCCCTTTATCTGGGGGTTATCGAAGTAGGAATAGGGAATTTTTTGCATAATTTCCGTATTCCTTTTTCAGGATATTGCCTTTCTTTACACCAAATTTTTTGCCTAACAAGGGCGCAATCTTGTATGTCAGGCCAAGCGAAAAATTTGCCTGTTATTATTTCAACGATTGCTGCTTTTTTCAAAGCAATGGGTTTTTCCTATAAACGTCTTACACCTTTTCTTGCGATTATTATGCAAGGGGCACTTTTTAATTTAGGCACACTTCTTTTTGGGTGTAATATTGTCGGGCAAAGCATTGGTGCCATACTTTCAAGCTTTTGGGGGTTCGCACAACCCTTATTGATAGCTTATTTTGTTTTTGGTTCGCACATGCTTGATGGATTTCAAATTGCGCAGCATTTTTGTGCAACCTACCTTCCTTTCCTTAATCTTTTCATTATTCTTTTTGCTTGTGTTGCTTTTAAAGGTTGTCTTTCTGTTTTGATGGTGATTTTAGCGAGAAGGATAGGAGAAAAAAGATCGAAATCTTTGGAAAATCTCTTTTTAAGGTTTTCAGAGCAAACTTTAAAAAAACCAGAGAAAAAGTTATCTTTTTATTCACCAATTAAAGAATTTTTCAGTTTATGGTTTTTATTGCCCCTAGGGATATCAATGATTTCTGTAATAATAACAGAACCTCATTTGATAAAAGTAATCATTACTTTTTTGAGAATGATTGGCTGTTATATTCTTTTGTTCATGATATTTAATGCTATTAATGTAAAGAAATTAATTTGGCTTATGCGTAAAAGGGGATGGATAAATTTGTCTAAGCATCTGGATTACTGCTTAGTTTTTTTGAGCCCATCAAAAAGGTTATAAGATGTCTAGTATTATTATTTCTGAATTGCTTACCTACCCTCTTAAAGGAACTCAAGGTATTTCCAGTCAAATTATGACTTTTGCGGATACAGGTCCTGAATATGATAGAAGCTGGGTTCTTGTGGGCAATGATGGTCGTTTTATTAGTCAGCGCACTCATCCAAAGTTATGTTTAATCAAAACAGAAATAAATGAAAATTATCTCAAGATTTTCATCCCGGATGTTGGAGCCATTGTAATAGAGCAAACCTGCGAAGGAGAACCCTTTGAAGCTGTTATCTGGAAAGACACTTGTTTAGTCGTTGAAGCATCTAAAGAAGCTTCAAGCTTAATTAGTGATTTTTTAGAAACGTCTTGCCGTCTTGTAAAATTTGCTAACAACTCTATTCGTCCTGTAAATCCCAAATATAAGATTTCCGAAAATGACCAAGTTGGTTTTGCTGATGCATTTCCAGTTCTATTGATTTCTCAAAGCTCATTAGATGATCTGAATCAACGTCTTGAAAAGCCCGTTCCTATGAACAGATTCCGCCCTAATATTGTGGTGACGGGAAGTGCTGCTTTTGCAGAAGATAGTTGGAGCTGTATTCGTATTGGCAGTCTTGTTCTTTATGGGGTAAAGCAATGTTCAAGGTGTATTGTAACAACCATTGATCAAAAAACGGCAGAGCGTGGCAAAGAGCCATTTAAAACACTGGCCACATACCGTAATAGTGAGAAAGGAATTATGTTCGGCATGAATATGATTCATGAATCAACTGGGACAATCCAGGTAGGGGATACAGTTGAGATTTTAAGGTAACCTTTTTAAATTTTTAACACACATAAAGTAAAATCTATGAATCAAATTTTAAGAAATGTAGTTTTAGATACCACTGATGGTGGGTACCTTTTTTGCAAGCCTTTTGCAAAGTGCCATTCATCAAGATCCTACAATCTTTAAAGAAGAAATAGTGTTTGAATGGATGACAACGAATGGCTTAAAGATAATTGATTCTCCTAAAAGTGGGAAAATCCAGGTGGGGGAGCGAGCGGATTTGTTACTGTGGGATTTAAAGAGCCCTGCGTTTGTGCCTCTTCCGTATGGAAAATTAAAATCGGGTTTTATTAACAATGCACCCGATATAAAGCCGCATACTGTTTTATTAAATGGTAATAAGATTATCGAAAATTATAATTGTATTAGTTTTTTAGAAAAAGAGGCCATCACAGCCGTTAATAAATGGGCTGCAACGAAATAAGATATTTAGCTTATAAGTCCACACTTGCTTTCCTTTCCAAAACGCTCACAAAAAACCCATCCGTTTGATGCAGAAAAGTGCTTAGTTGTAACATATCATCTTGAGTAGGACAGGAAGATTCTATGGTTTCTTTCCATATTTTTTCTATTGGTATCAACCCGAAATCAGGATGATGATTTAAGAAGTTTTTGATTTGCTGATGGTTTTCCACTTGCAGAAGAGAACAGGTTGCGTAAATTAATAGGCCTTTGGGTTTTACAAATTTTGATGCTTTGTTCAGAATTTCCTCTTGTTTTTGAGTCAGTTCGAGAAGGTCTTGCTTTGTAAATTTCATTTTTAAATCAGGGTTTCTGCGCCAAGTTCCTGTTCCAGAACAAGGGGCATCCACGAGGACGCGATCAAAGCGCTTTTCTTGACGTTTAAACCAGTGTTTGTCTGTAACTAAGCGACATTCATAATTATGGATTCCTGCTCTTTTAAGACGTTCTTGAGCGCGCTTTAATCGCCATTCTAAAATATCAGATAAAACGAGATGCCCTTTGTTTTGCATGCGGGCGGCAATAGCAAGACTTTTTCCTCCAGCGCCAGCGCAATAATCTAGGACTGACATGCCGGGTTCAGCTTTGCATAACAAAGCAATTAATTGAGAGCCTTCGTCTTGGACTTCGATGCTGCCATCTTTCCATAAAGGGTAATCTGGCAGAGGGCGTCTTTTGACAAGGCGAATTCCAATCGGGCTGAGGGGTGTTGGTTTTGCCTCAATTTGATCTCTTTCAAACTGTTTTAAAACGATTGTAAGGGAGTTTTTTAGTGTATTAACTCGCAAATCAAAGGGAGCTTGTTTATTAAGTGCTAAAAGCTCATCTTTAAACGTGCTTGGAAAAGATTCCTCTAAGTAGGGAATGATATCTTCTGGAACGTTGTATTCTGCCCAAAGAGGAAGAGATTTGTCTGGTTTTAATGTCTTTATAATCTTGATTTCAGCAGAGGTTAAAGGGCTGGGGCAAAATATTTCGTTTACAAAAAGAGACTCAAGAGAGCTCAATGATTTCTTTTCAATCACTGTTAAATAAACAATAACCAAGAGGCGAGCTGAGTCTGTTTTGAAAAACCAGTTCAGTTTAAAATAATCACGCAAAATGGCGTAGGTTAACTCTGCAATTGCACGTCTATCTCCGCCCCCAATAAAACGACGTTCTCTAAAAAAAGATGTCATGACTTTGTCGGCGGGAATTTCAGGAGACCTAAAGATAATATCAAGAAGATCGATTGTGGATTGAATGCGAGCAGGAATTTTCATGGAAATTATAAAGGATTCTTTGGATCATCGGAAACAGGGTCTTGGTGAATAATGACTTCTGCTTTTGGATAAACCTTATTAATTTCAGCGGCAACTTCATCTGCAATGATATGAGCCTGATGAAGGCTCATATCTTTATCAAGATCCAAGTGCATTTGTATAAACTCATTTTGTCCTGAGCTTCGGGTTCTAAGATCATGGATGCCAAGCACTTTGTGGTGATTTTGGGCTATCTTGGTAATGCTTTCAATGATTTCGTCCGGTAATTCACGATCCATCAAAATATCAAAGGCTTTTTTAGCAATGATCCACGTTGAATGAAGAAGGTAAATGCTGATGAGTGCACCAACCCCGGTATCAAAATAAGAAATATTAAAATAACTAGAAAGATAAAAGCATAAAAGGACACCTATATTACTCAAAAGATCTGTTTGATAATGAAGAGAGTCCGAAGAGACGGCCAAGGACTTAGTCCGGCGAATAACATAACGTTGCCCTAGTATCAGGAAAAAAGTCAACACTGTAGCGCCAATCATCACAGCGACTGCTAGATGGCTAAAAATAAGTGGTTCTGGTTTATAAATACGTTCGATTACTTCTTTTAAGAGCCATGCCGCAGAAATAGCGATAAAAATGGATTGTCCTAAGCTTGCAAGGGCTTCGGCTTTGCCGTGGCCAAAACGATGTTCATCGTCAGCTGGGCGCAAGGCATGGCAAATAGCAACAAAATTGAGCATGGAGGCAAAGGCATCTAATAAGGAATCAACCAGAGAAGCCTGAATGCTTAGTGAACCTGTCAAATGCCACGCATAAGCTTTTCCAGCCACCAAAATAGAAGCAACAGCAATCGCCGCGTAGGTAGCTAATCTTACAAGATTTGCATCAGATATTTTTTGCATTTTCAAAACTGTAAAGAACCATTTGTGGATATAGTAGTGTTTTTGGCCGGGCGCCACAATAAGCTTATGAATTATGTAAAGACTTAAGTCATCAGCCTTTTCTGTTTGGTTCATTTGGAGAGGACATTGTACGAGACAAAACAAAATTTTTTTCAACTTTTAAGTGAATCCAAAAGGTGATAGTTCATCACCTCATGTTGTTGTTTTTTCAGGAAGAAATCATGTTAGTTCGTTTTTGTAAGAGTAGGAGCTTTTTGTTTATTTTGTTCGCTGTTTTTGGAACGGGAGCGATTGCTTCTGCAAGCGATTTTTTCCCAAGCCCTGAGCGCGCCGAGTGTTTGTCTCCTTTTATGGTAGAGATTCATAATGAAAACAAGCCTGTTGATTTCAGAAAGGGTATATATGGGGAAGAATGTATTGAGGAGACACTCAATAAATACGCACGTTTTAAAGGTGGTAGGATTACCGTTTTTAACATCAAAGATAGAGGAGATCAGGGGGTCGACTACTTTCTTGTTGATGAGGATGCAAGCCTAGTTATCTTCTTAGAAGCAAAAGGTCGGGTTTTTGAATCTTTATTTGATGCAAAGATGGAAAGAGATCTCCAAAGTTGTATCTTAAGAGATGATAAAAATTATAACCCAGTTGCTATAGAAAGAATTCAGTATCGTCTTAAAACACTTTTGAAAAAGACGCCTGTGGACCAACTTTCAAGAAGTTGGTGTGAAAGGTGGTGTAATGAGGTTCTGGGATCGGGTGATCGTTCTGAAGAAGCCAGGAGTTTGAGGGCTGCCATGGCTGCTGGATATGGATTTATGCGTCTTGCTTCTTTAACAACAGGGCTAAGCAGAGCGTATGGATCTGTAACCTATTTACGCTTTGGTTCGTGACGGAGATTCAGAAACAAAGGCATCAGATGATCCTTCTAGGAGACAACGCTTTGTTGATAAAGGTTTAGATCACGTTTTAGAGAGAAAAGAATGGGGCGAGAGGGAATCCATGGAGTACCTGTCTGCAGCCTATGTTCTTCTTGAGAGCAAGGAAATGTCTGTGCGGTGGCTTACACCTTCTGCACCACCTCAAAGACCGGCTAAGGGTAAATCTAAAAAACGTTCGCGAGTGGATGGGGTACCTAAAGAGTCTCGGGTAGCAGCTGTTGCTGCACCACCACCACCGCCTGTTGTCTCAGATGATGATCCTCGACCTTCTGTTTATACTGCTGATTTTAGACGTAAAGTTGCTATTGCTGCTATGAACAAAGGATCAAGGAGTATAAAGGATGTTTGCAGAGAGTTTGGCGGTGTTTCTAAAACGTCCGTTTATGCATGGATGAGAGAATTTAAGGAGGAAAATCCTGGTGAAGGAGCTACGGCTTCGGTCCGAGATCCTTCTGCACCACTTCCAGAAAAAGGGACTGAAACGGATGATGAAGAAGTAATCGACGTAGAAGATGATGACGCACCTACCGCAGCAGCTCCCGCTCGTAGAGTGGGGCCGTATCCTTTAGAATTCAAACAAAAAGTTGCTTTAGAAGCAGAAGTAGAAGGCAGGAAAGGGGTGAGGGATAGGAAAACGCTAAAAGAAATTGCAGCAAAGCACGAAGTTAACGAAAGCACGGTTTCAAACTGGAAGCGGCAATTTGGTCCAGATAGTATTTTGGGGGATTTGCTTAGTTTCAATTTTAAGGCTTCAGAGCTTGATGCTTTGATTGAAAGAATAGAGCGAGAGCCCCTTATAGCAGAAGCTACTATAAGTGAACGCTTCTGTGAGAAAAATGGTCTTGAGCGTTGTTATGGAGTCTTTGAAGGGTTTAATCAATGCAAAACAGAAGCCTACGGCCCTATGAAGCAAGACTTTTTAGATGAGCTTAAAAAAAGAAAAATAGAGAGAGAAAGAAGGCAGAAAAAAGCTGCAGCAGCTGTATCTGAAAGCGATGATTCTGATGTATCTTCTTCCGAAGAAGATGTATTTTCTTCCGAAGATGAAGTATTGCCAAAGTACGCAGACAGAAAAAAATATTCTGATAAGGATGGGCGTCATAAAAAACACAAACATAAAAAGCGTGACTATTGAACGTTTTTTATTAGAATAAGGTTCAAAGAAGGTGGCGAATTGGAAAGAATGGAGTGCACTGCTCCTACTTTCCTGATTTTCTCTGCATTTCGTCATTTTTGATCCATAACTTTCCTGGCTTTAGAAACTTTGACCTCTCTGTTTCGTTTCTTTGCCTTCTCCTCGGTTATAGCATTTTGTTCCCAAACATAAAATACTGCCTATTAAGCTCTTTCAGAGCTCAGATTTTCCTCAAAATTAACTTATCCTTAAGGTTTTTCCTCTAATTTAAAGTTACAGGGATAATTTTAAAATTTTTATAAGAACAAATTTTTATCAAATTGGTACGTGTAACAGGGGGAAAGAAAAATGCAAAAAAAGAAAGTAGCCTTAGCATTGCAAGGTGGTGGCGCTCATGGAGCTTTTGCTTGGGGTGTTGCAGACAGGCTTTTAGAGGATGGTCGTTTTGACATTGAAGGTGTGTCTGGTACCAGTGCGGGTGGTATGAATGCGGCTGCAATTGTTCAAGGATTAATAAAGGGAGGTGCGGAGG